>JBHLRA010000006.1:0-19397 GCA_048883045.1 Candidatus Thorarchaeota archaeon
ATTCGAGCAGCTAAGAAGCTACTAAATCCGGGATATCTATCTCCTCCTGGAAACTTTTTACCTAAATCATCATATTGCCCTGGACTCTCATTTGGTAGAAGTGGGATCTTCATATCCCGACGATCAGCAACTCTAAGGGTATGGCTCCCTGCACCTATCCAGATTCGAAGCGGTTTGTCCGTAATTTCATAAGCTGTTTTTTCATCACATACTATTCCACATGCTGCACCCACGCTCATCAAACAACAATCTAATGCGCGAAGAGGGTAGGCTATAACAGGGGAATTAATGACATCCTCCACGGTAATATCCATGGGGCCATGGGCATGAGGATTCATTCTTGCATAGCCTCGATTTTTGACAGCAATTTCTGCCATTGTCTTTCTAAAAGAATCTTCTGCTTTCCCAAAAATTTGCCAATATCGCTGGGCCATTACAGCATAGTATCCAGTATAGATATGCCCTAAGGGGGTTTCCCAATCTTTATCTGCAGCACAGGATATTAGATGATTACCCTCATCGGTAGGTACCTCGTCCATTCTTTCCCAACCCAAGGCTAAAGCACAATCACTATATCCTGAAGCAACGGCTTTAATCGCTTCCCACATTGTTGATCCACCTGTTGCACCCCCTGTCTTGACCCCAATGGTTCCTAAAGGATCAAGTCCTAGTCTATCGTGAATTACAGCCTCTCCAAGTAATTGGTCACCAAAATGATCAGCAAAATGACCATAATAAGCTGTATGAATGAAACTTTTTAATTCTGCAGGCGTCATATTAACAAAATCTGAAGCAGCTGTTAAAGCTTGAATACATAATTCTTCCGTTCTTGTTTCAGGAAAAGCGCGATCGAATTTTGACATTCCAACTGTAGCTAAATAGACGGGTCTCAGTAATTTAGGTATTTTTAATTGTTTATCACTAAATTTAATCATTATATTTACACTTTTAGGTATTTTATGTCAATTTACTTTTTAAAAATTTTATTTTCAAATAGATTTGATATTTTATTGTTATGTTTTGTTTTGATTAAAAGATTACTAATTAGACTTACTTACATTGATGGGAATAAAATCCAACTTAATGGAAAAGAAAATTTAAAATCATGTGAAAATTGTCTTATTTATTATGGATACAAGACTCCCAGAATTTCCGAAACTAGAAATTAGTAGATACATTCCAGAATTGGATATATTGAATAACCCAATATTTAATGTAAAAGAAAAGAATTTCCTAGCTGAATTTTATGAATATATGGAAGAATATCTTGAGAAAGACTTAAAAAAATTGGAAGAATTAAATTATAAAGCAGAAGAACCAATTCAAGAAAGGAAACGTGAAATTGTAGTCAATTTTATGAAAAAATTAGCAGAAAGAGGTTATTATAGTACAGTTATTGATTTTGATGAGCATGAAGTTGGGAATGTTACTAGAAATGCTCTTATTGCCTTATCTTTATGTGGTGGCTTTTGGTCACCTAATAGTGATAGATATGTCAGTGGGAATTGGAGTGTGGAGATGGGACGTTTAGCGGGAGGAACACTTTATTGTAACCCCGTAAATTATAAAGCTAATGATTATCAAAGTGAAAAATACCTTATTCCTGTGATAAAAAATGGTTTGATGGCTGCATCTGGCATGACTGAGTTTAATGCAGGAAGCGATATTGTTAGAATTGAGTTAAGATTGGACGAACAAGGAGATAATATTATTGCGAATGGAAAAAAATTATTTATAACCAATGGTATGTTAGCTGAGAACATTATTCTTTATGGTAGATTAAATAATGGAAGATTAGGAGGAATAATCGTAGATACAGAACACCAGCAATTAAAAAATTTTGAATCTTCTAGAGTAAGAACTTATGGAATGAATGATGCTTTTGTTAGTCGTTTAGTTTTTGATAATGTTGAACTTCCGAAAGAAAACCTTCTCGAAGGTGATGGCTTAGACATTATGTTTCATCAATTAACTGAAGAAAGATTGGTTATAAGTGCTGAAGCAATAGGTGATAGTATTAAAAAGTTATTTTATTCCCATAGTTTTGCGCTTCAACGCGAACAATTTAAACACAAATTACATCAATATCAAATTATTAGGTTTCCAATTGCTAAGAATATTCGGGAAATAAATCTATATATATCCGCTTTAATGAATTATGCTCGCGAGATCGATAATCGGACGCAAACTGCAAGTTCTAAAATTATGGCTAATCAAGTTATGGGATTAAAAATTCAAACGTGTGAATTAGCATTCCAAAGTTCTATAGATTTATTTAGAACCATGGGTGGAAGAGCATTTACAGAGCAATATTGCAATCAATTTGGACTTCTTGATGCGTACTGTATGGTACATGGTGGTGGAAGCCACTATATACTTGGTGATGCAGAATCTAGAAGATTCTTTAAAGCTAAATAATGAAGCAGTATAAGTTAAAGAAAAACTAATCAGTTCTATTTAGTTAAATAGATTTTTTATTTTTACTATAAATCTTAAGAGAATACATTATTAAATAAACTAAATTAATTAATTATAGACAATGGATTACTACAAATTCGAAAGCTTTGATATTACTCCCTTAGTAGAACAATATCGTGGCCAACGATTAGAAGATTTATATCAAAATTATCGTATTATAAGAAATGGCATGGGAGAGTTCCTTGAATTCTTTTGGGAGGAAAAAAATATACCAGATGATATTAATTTATTCAAAACTCAGAAAAAGATATTGAAAAATCTTAAAACCGTAAATTATATTGGAGAATTTATCGAAAAAAAATTAAATCAGAGAGGAATAAGAACTCTTATAGATTTAAAATATCATTTAAATTTTAGTAATCCAGCAAATCAGATTATTAACTTAATTAAAAGCAAGGATTATAAAACCCTAGCACAAAATAGATATATTAATGATTTGGATCTATGTTTTTGCTTTAAAATAGAAGATCTTTTGTTTTTAGATATTGAAACATTAGGAATCATTGATAGTCCTGTGATCCTTGTTGGGATAGGATTCTTTAAAAATAAGAAATTTGAAATTCATCTCTTATTCGCAAGAGAACTTGATGAGGAAATAGCAATTTATGAATATCTAAAAACTCAAGTATTTCCGAATTTTAAATGTTTTATTACCTATAACGGAAAGACTTTTGATATTCCCTATTTAGCTACCCGTTTTCTCTATTTTTTTGATGAAAATCCTATGATTTCTAATAATGATACCCCATATGAAAAATGTAATACTAAATATCATCATATAGATCTATATCACCATTGCCGCCGCATATATAAAGGACAATTTAACAAATACTCCTTGACTAATATGGAAGAAAAATTATTGAGATGGAAAAGAAACAATACATTACCGAGTAATTTAGTTGGTCTTTGTTATCGAAAATATAAGGAGAATTCAGAGAGATATATTGGTTTAATTAAGGAGATTATTGAACATAATTATTACGATGTTTATTCTATGCCTTTAATTTTTAAAACTATTTTAGAGGACTTTTAAAAATAAATGTTAATATTACTTTTAAGATTATGATTTTAGAAATTTTTCAATAGTTCTATAAATATCTTCTTCTTATGTTAAATCTATACATTTCGAAAAGATCCGTAATATCCACACACGAATGATTAATTTCTAAAAAACGTCTTAAAAAAATCTAAATAAAATAGTTACCTCAAGTAAAATTAATTTAGATCTGATTATTCTTCAAATTGATCTATATGGAAGATTTGGAAAACAAATTATTTGATCCGTCTTGGAATTATAAGAATAGGGATAAAATTATTAATAAATTACAAGACACAGATTATGACATTGTAATTATTGGAGCAGGAATTACTGGAGCAGGAGTTACGAGAGAAGCCACTATGAGAGGATTGAAGGTGGCTTGTATTGAGATGCAAGACTTTGCCGCAGGGACTTCTTCAAGAAGCTCGAAACTTGGACATGGCGGTATTAGATATATTGCTCATGGAGATTTAGACTTAGTAGAGGAAGCACTACATGAACGGAATTGGATGAGAGTCCATATACCTCACCTTGTACGACCAATTCCTTTTCTATTTGTTCATTTAGAAGGAGGAAAATATAAAAAGCGTGATATAAAAGGTGCAACAAGAGTATATGATTTTTTAAGTGACAAAGATTCAGAATTTAAAAATTATAAGAAAGCTCGGATTCTCTCTCCAGAAGAGATATTTGAAATGGAACCTGAATATATTAGGGAGGGGAATTTAGGAGGTGCAGTATATTATGATACAAATCTAGATGATGCAAGATTAACTTTAGAAACTATCAAAGAAGCTGTTATACGAGGGGCAGTAGTTGTAAACTTTTGTAAAGCAAACGGTTATATAAAAGATAATGGAAAAATTATTGGGGTGAAATGTACTGATTTAGAAAATGACACTCAATTTGAAATAAGAGCAAAACTAGTAATAAATGCAACTGGAGTATGGACTGATCAACTAATAGGTATATACCCAAATGAAATCCCTAATCCTCTGATTCGACCAACAAAAGGTGTTCATCTTCAATATAGAAGGAAGCACATTAATAATCGGAATGCTGCCATAGTTTTTTCAAAAAAAGATAATAGAGCGTTCTTTGTTTTACCAAGAAATAAGGAATTTACCATTATCGGGACAACCGACACAGATTTTAAGGGAGATTTAGCTAATCCTTATTGTAATAAAGAGGATGCTGATTATTTAATTGAATCTGCAAAATTCTACTTTCCTAATGCTCAAATTGGATATGAAAATATATTATCAACATATGCAGGAATAAGACCACTTGTTATGCAAAAAGGGAAATCCGAGAGTGAAGTCTCACGTAAACATATCATATTCTTCTCTGAGGATGGTTTACTTACGATAACTGGAGGTAAATTGACCGAATGGCGAGCAATGGCTGAAGATCTGTTTGAACATATAATAAGCAAAAATTTATTTCGGAATTCATTAAAAGAGAAGCATTTTAGTAAGCAACCCTTCATTATTGGACTTCAAAAAGAAGATTGGGAAAAAGAATTAAAAAAAGTAGAAATTAATATTGACGATGATATTACAGATCATTTATATCAACAATATGGAAAAGGCGCAATAAAAATCTTGGAATTAATTAAAGAAGATTCCTCACTAGCTAATAGAATTATCGAAGAAAATAATTTTATTAAAGCGGAAATAATTTACACTTTACGATATGAATTAACACCTCATTTAATTGATGTATTTTGTAGAAGAACAGAAATGTCTCTATGGATTCATCATAAAAAAGCTTTTGAAGCAGCCACCAATGTCGCTGAATTAATGGCAAAAGAATACTCGTGGGATGATAATAAGAAAGATCAAGAAATTGATATTTATATGGATTACATCAAAAAAACAGTTTCTTTTATACCCTAATCTATTCAATTTCTAAATTTGAATTATTGGACTCCCTTTGAAATATATTTTTAAGTCTTTCTATACAATATAATAACAAATCTAAATTTACATTTAAGAGTGAAAAATAGTGATTTTTCAATTAAAGGATGTATTTTTTATACCATTAGCGAAGATAGCTGGTTACTTTCTTTTGATCGTTGGAGTCATGTGGTTAGTTTATGGCGTATATGAGGCAAAGAGAAGAGGTTCAGTAAAAAAAAGAAAAATCGAGGAATGGGATTTCAATATTACAGCCTTCTTGAAAGGTTTAACTTATATAGGCTTAATAGTCGGGATTTTTGGCATATTATGCGGTGTTGGTGGATTAATGTACAATGTACCTCCAAGTGCTAGGTTTGTAAGTGGAGAAGTGAGCATTTTCACATCGGTATTATTGATTATTATAGGGATATTTACATTACTAAAGCCTATCAACGATTTACCAATTGCAAGTATTATAGGCTTGTTAGCAGGAAGTGCAGTAATTGCTATTCTTGTAATGGTATTACCTTCGCAAGCTTATGAAGTCATAGATATATTTATAGATGCTAGGTTGTTCTTCATTATCTTATTTATTATAATTTTTGCAATAGTGGCACTTACAGCGAAATTTTATATTGGAGGGTTAATGAAAATTAGTAAATTTATTAGTTGGCCGCCAATAGCATTCATTGTTGCGGGATTCTGTTTTCTTCAAGGATTTTTAGTCTTAGTAATGGGAATATCAATTGGATATTTGTTTTAAAACTTATTTTTTTTTATTCTTTTTATGAATTAAATGAAAGAGTATCTAGTCTTTCATAAAAAATCAGAGTAAAGCTTTTAATGTCAATAAAATTTTATTAGAATTATGAAAACTCTAATTGCATACTTCACAATGGGAGGAAGGACGAAAAAGACTGCTGAAGCTATTGCTAGTGCTCTAACAAATTATGAAGTGAGCTACTTTCCAGTGGAATTATCCGGAAAACTTATAGAGAAGATTAAAACGTTAGATAAGTTCGAGAATAAAGATTTTTCAGTCATAGAAACACAATTGAATACACTTGATGCTACTGGTTATGATTTAATTATTTTTGGCATGCCTACATATGGAAATTTTCCTCCAAAAGCTTTTGATGAGATTCTATTGAGAATGGGAAATCTCAATGGAAAAAGAGCAATTGTATTCAATACAGCTCGTTTTAGCGGTACAAAAGCACTTAAATATATGAAAGCAAAAGTCGAGGAAGCAGGCGCCCAAGTAATTGACCAATTCAAATTCAGAAAAGTATTTTGGATTGGGACCAAAAATGCCATTAAATTTGGGAAGAAAATCAATGAAACTCATGAGTAAATAGATTTAAAGTGAAGAATAATTCTAATAATAACTCTTTTTTAAAGTTTTTTTCAAATATTAGTTAAAAAAAGCTGAATCTGTGGGAAGGGTGTCTATTAATTTCACCTACAATATCATTATCTAATTCATAAGAACAATTAGGACATTTTTTATCTTCACTAACATCAATTTTTTTAAAACTGTACCCTCTTCTGTCCATTAGTAAATGATTACAATTTGGACAATAAGTCTTTCCACCCTCCTCATGGCTTATATTTCCTACGTATGGAAAATAGATCCCTGTTTCTTTAGCAATATTATAAGCCATATCCAAAGTTCCATAAGGTGTTCTTTTCATTGAAGGCATCTTGAAATCAGGATGATAAGCAGAAAAGTGAATAGGTGTATTTCTACCTAAATTTTCGACTATCCAATCACATAATTTTTGAATATCTTCCCTACTGTCGTTTAAATCGGGTATAATTAAATTAGTGATTTCTACGTGAATTCCATTGGATTTAAATCGCTTTGCAGTGTCCAAAACAGGTTGAACTGATGTAACACCACATATTTTCTTATAAAAACTGTCTGACATTGCCTTAATATCAATATTTGCTGCATCAATTCCTATATCAATCAATTCTTGTGTTGCTTCTTGAGTAGAATATCCATTTGTTACTAAGATAGTTTTAATATCATGCTTTTTCAAAAGAGGGACTGTATCTATAATCCATTCATGCCATATTAATGGTTCATTGTAGGTATAAGCAAGAGTTTTTGCTCCACTCTTAACAACTCTTTTTTCTAATTGCTCAGGGGTCATTTCAACTAGCGACATTCCGCGACCTTTATATTCCTCAAGGTCATAAAAACCATTTTTTCCATTATCTGTTGGATTTGCTTGGCTAATAGACCAGTTTTGGCAATTTTGACACTTAAAAGAACATCCAATTGATGCAATCGAATATGCTGTAGCACCAGGCCAAAAATTATACAGTGGCTTCTTCTCAATGGGATCTAAACTACCAGTAGATATCATTGAGCCATAAATTAAGGTGAATAATTCTCCATCAAAATTTTTTCTTGTCCTACATATTCCCACTTTATTAGGAAAAATCGTACATTCATTAGCACATACATGGCACTTAACTTTCTTTTCATCTAGTTTATCAAATAATCTTGCTTTGAATCTCATACAATTACCTTATTTAAGTAAATAATTCCTTGTCATATCACTAAATATATAATAGACATGAAATTTTATATTTCTTATAATTTTAAATTGTAATATCAGTAAAAAAAGATATTCAAAATGTCAGGAATCGAAAAAGCAATCACATCTTTTAGAGGAGACTTTAATTGTGCTCAATCGATATTAAGTTCATTTGCCCCACAATATGGACTTGATAAAGATACGGCATTAAAATTAGCAACTGGATTTGGAGGTGGAATGGGGCGAATGCAAAATACATGTGGAGCTGTATCTGGAGCATTTATGGTTATTGGGTTAAAATATGGAATGGGGATTGATGGTGATGTAGAAGCGAGAGATAAAACATACGAGCTTGTAAGAGAATTTACTAAGCGATTTCAAGAAATAAGTGGTTCAATAAATTGTAAAGAATTACTAGGCTGTGATATTAATACCCCTGAAGGAAAAGAGTACTATGATCAAAATGATTTTTTCGAAAAAAAGTGCTTTGAATATGTAAAAAATGCTGCAAAGATCTTAGAAGAAATATTATAAAGAGACTGCTATTTATTTTTATTTTTATGACAGAAAACAAAACTGAATTTAAAATAGAGGAATTACAGCAATTATTAAAAAAGAAATTGGAATATTTAAAAGAACTAGAAGAAATTGGTAAAAATTCAAACTATATTAAAGAACTAAGCGATATTGCTTTAATCCAACTACAATTGGAGAATTTTAGGGATTCCGAGAAAAATTATATAATCTGTTTAAACCACTTCATAAAACAAAAGGATCGTTTAGGTCAAGCAGCAGTTTATGGTGTATTGGGCACTCTTTACTTTAAAGAAGGTGATTATTATAGATCAATTGAATCTTATGAAAAAGCATTTGATATCTATAATGAACTAAAGCAAGTTCAAGAACAGATCACATGCCTAAAGGTAATAGGTAATAGTTATTTAAAATTAAATCAATTTGATGAAGCGTGTGACACTTTTTTGGATTGCAGTGCTATTTGTTCAGATAATAAGGATATTTATAATTTATTAGATTGTTTAGGAAATCTAATATATATCCATGAAAAAAGTGAAAAATGGGACATAGTTTTTGAGTTATACAACAAAACTTTAAAAGCTTTTAAAGAGATTAACGATAAGAAAGGGATGATCACTTCTTATTTCAATTTGGGAATCCTTCAAAAGAAAGAAAATAATTTAGAAGATGCTCTCTTAAATTTTAAGAAAGGAACTAATATTGCCATTGATGCAAATTACGCAGAATCAATAATTAGAGGTCTTGGTTATGTTGGTGAAGTACTATTTTATATTGGTAAAAAAAAGGAGGCAAAAAATCAATTTATTCGAGCTCTACACATTGCACAAAATGTAGAAGCTAAAAATGCAATTACCCAACTCAAAATTCTTCTGCAATCACTAGGTTTACAAGAAAAAGATATTATTGAAGAATTAAATGAGTTTGAAAAAAATCAAAAATGAATTTAGTTTAAGAAGAAAAAATTATAATTTTTACATAACCCTTTTATTTATGGTTTTTGTAATCTTCCCTTTTAGCTTTTCTTAAAGCTCTTTCTCCACATGATCCACAAAACTCATGATTTGTATGAGCAAATTCACCACACTTGTCACAAATAAAGGGATATGTCCTTTTAAATAGTTTAGCGTCCAATTATGTTCACTTTTTATAATTTCCTAATTTTATTTATTAAGAAGAAAAAGATCCCTTTTATTTATTATTATAAATCTCTATAAGTGTCAAGGTTTCTTGATATATGAGTGATATTTACACATGTGTAAATTTTAGAAAGTTTTTTTTCAACGTGAGTATAAGCTACATAAAAAAAAAAAGGTTCTCGCTAGATAAACAGTCTCAGGCTTTAGCTATTTATTTGAAAGTAATTTTTTGAGATTCATGATTTAAATATCAAAATATAATTTAATGAACATTAAATAATTATAAATAAGGTCATTTTCTTTTTAATTTTAAAACTCTCTAATTTCTTTGACAAATGAAAATATGTCCTTATTGTAATTTCCCCGTTGAAGAAAATTGGTCCTATTGTAGGAACTGTAACAAACCATTAATAACTAATCTGAAAGACATTATAGAGGAAAGCGTAAAAGTTCCTTATGGCGAACCAGAGGCTTTTCATTTAGAGATAGAAGAAGGGAGTGATCAGTTTGATGATTTATTTATTAACGACGATGAAATCGATCAAAAAATAAAAAAAATTGATGAGATTCTCGAAAGAAAAGAAATTCTAGGAGATCAAATACCTGGAGTGCTATTATTAGAAAAATCAAGTTTATATTATAAAAAAAGAGATTTATCAAAAGCACTAAAGAATCTTGAATTAGCATTAAAAAATTTTAAAACAGAAAACGATTTGCTTAATATTGCTATTTGCTTCAATGAAATAGGAATTATCCAAGAGGATAATGGATTTTTTGATCAAGCAATCTATAATTTCAATAGAGCTCTTGAAATTCTTAAAGATTTAAATGATAATAGTAAAATAATAAAGGTGTTAAACAACCTTGGAAATATTTATTTTATAATTAAAGATCTAGAGCAATCATATAACTATTATCAAGAAGCATTTCAAATTTCTCAAAAAGAAGGTTTGATATTTGATGAAATAAAATCTTCAAGTAATTTAGTGGAAGTCCTTTATCAGTTGCATGACTATGAAGGAATTAAAGAAATTTTAACACGAAATTTAGAATTCTTCAAAGAAGATGAGGATATTTATGGTATAATTCAAACAAAAATAAAATTTGGAAAATTGTATTTTATGATTGGTGAGGATTATGATGAATCTTATCAACATCTCATTGAAGCTTTACAGGTAATTAATAAAATAGGAGAGAATATATCGATCTATATTAAGGCAAAACTAGAATGGGAATGTTATCTCTATCTCGGAAAAATTTACCATCTAAGAGATAATAGTACTAAGGCGGAGAATTTATTTATTCAAAGCCTAGAAGCTATTCGTATTTTTGAAATTGGAGATAGTATTAAAGAAGGTGAAATTTTAGAGAATTTAGCAGAATTATATATATCTAAGGGGGATGTTAAAAAAGCAATTGAATACTATGATTTAGCCTGTGAAATTTTTATTAAATTTGGTGATAATGGAAAGAACGCAGAAATTAAATTTAAAATAGGTAGGATCTATTTAGAGTTTGAAGAAAATTCATCGAAAGCTATAAAATATTTTGAAGAAGCACTGGAAATTTATGATGAGTTAGGTTACACTAAACAGTGTGCTCTAATTTTACACAAATTAGGCGAGATTTACCTTGATAAAGGAATGATTGAAATGGCTATTTCACATTTCGATGAAGCAAGAAAAAATTATAATGAGATCAAGGATCAATATAATGCAGATTTATTGAACGAAAAAATCAAATCCTTAAAATTTTAGTCTAAAAGTTTATGTAAAATAAATGTTCAGATTACTGTAATTTGAGAATTTTATTCTTGCATTACCTCAAAATCTTCTTTTTTATAAACCTTTTTGTCAAATTCTTCGAACCCAATACCTTTAATGAAAGAGTATGAGATAATGTTATCTTTATATACTTCTGCTCTAACTTCTTTAACATTACTATAATTTTGTTTTATATAGTTCCATGCCGACATTCCTATAATAGTTCCTACACCTTTTCTTTGAAACCTAGGTAAAACTGCTAAAGCTGCTATTACAGCAATTTCATTATTTTCACCTTCAAAATCCAAAAGGACAAATGCAGCATCAATTCCATAAACTTTTGCTATAAGAAATATAGTATCAGGATAATCAAGAATTTTTTTTAAATCAGTTTTAGTAATTGGTCTATATGGAGTATTAGAAAGTAGCCATGCTCGATTATAAATATTTTTTAGTATTTCTAAATCGCTTTCGGTTGCTTTTCTTATGTTAGCTTTAATTATATTATGTTCTAATTTATCTTTCAAATTTCTTTCAAAGTTTTCAGTGATTTTTTCTACAGGCAATCTCATTTGAATATAAACCATGCCATCTCGATAAAGTTCTTCTGTAGCTTTATCAACTTCCAACTTTTGCTTCTTTCTTGTTTCAATAGATAAAAAAAAAGCTCTTATTTTTCTCTTTTTAATATCAAATTTTTTTTTACGTTCTAAATGTGATTTAGACATGATGAGTTGATAAGTATATTATTTTATTCAAAAATATTAGATTTTTCTCGGATAATTCCTTCTATTGTCTCATTAGTTATCATTTTTTCTCTTAACTTTGAGATGCCTAACTGCAATCTCTTTTTAAGACTTTCATCTTTTATCAAGTTATTACGTTCAGAAGAAAATTCAAAGTTTGACCTAGTAGCCATGTCATTCTCTATTGTTTCCTTAATTGTGTTTTTTAAACTTACAAAACTATCAGAAATGTATTCATATATAGCATTTGGATCATTAGTGATATACCCTGGAAAAACAATGTTCATATATTCCTCCATATTATCCTCATCTTCAATGAACATAGCATATATGGGCATATAGATCCATTGAATTGGTCTTGCAAATAAATCTGATTGATCATCATTAAGAGACCAACTAATTAACTCTTGAGCTTCTTGTAAACAATTATTGTGCTTTACTTGTATAATATTCTTAATTTTTGAGAAATAATTTTCTATTTGAGTATTTAAGGCCTCTAACTCTGATATTTTAGCTTGTTTTTCACTTTCAAACTCTGTTAATCGTTTGTTTCTATCTTTTAATTTTATCTCTAAAGAATCCTTAATTTCTATTAATTTTTGACTTGCTTCGTAATCAACCTGATCAGCTCGTTCTTTTAACTCATGATACTTTTGAAATAATTCGTCAAGAGATTCTAAAAACTTTTTAGCCTCCTCTTTTAAATAAGAAAAATGATTCTCAAAATTAGGTATAATATCTTCAAAAACTCTGGTTTTTAAAGAATCACCACTGGTAAAGAATTTATTTTTTTTAATAATTTCTTCAAGATATCTTTCAGAAGTTATAAATAGAGTAGACATACTTTCAATTATTTTCTTCTTTTCATTTACGTTCCATTGGTCAATTTTATCTTGTTCAAGTTTCATTTGTTCATCTACTTGGTATGAATCGATTGATGAAGATGTTTTTGTAATTTGGCTAGAGTACCTTGAATCAATATCTTTCAATTGAACATTTATATCTATAAGCCATTTATTCACTTCTTTTTCTATTAATTCAATTTGGGTTTTCCACCTTAAAGCATTTCCTTTCATTGTATTAATAATCTGTCTATACCCTTCTGAGATATTTAGAGCATCTTCAGTTGAAATAATTGTATCTAACACAGTATAGTCGGTTATTGGTTTATATTCAATAAGGGGTATAATTTTTATTAGCGACTGGAGAAATTCTGGGTTAATTAAACCATTAATTTTAAGAGTATGAAATTCTGATTCCTCCCCCTCTCCAATTTCTTCAGCTTCTCTATCTTTATAAGATAAGATATCTATTAATACGTTTAATGTTTCAATTTTTGTTCGATTTTCAATATTTCTTAGAATATGCCCGATTAATGGTTGTCTAGGTGGATTTGAAAACCTTCCGCTTTTATTAAACAAATTTAATCCATCTAGCATTATATGAGTGCTAATAACGCCTTGAATACTTAATATTGGCCAAAGTAACCTAGAAAAGGAAAGGATCTTTTCATCTTTTTTTAAATCTTTTGATAAAAGATAAAATGCTAGAGCTAATTCATCATTTCCTTGAATTGAAAGGGGAAGAGAATCTTTTCTAATAAAAAAAGGGAGTAAATGTTGATTTCCATGGACAGACATAGATAATTTGTTGAATTTTTAATTAATTTCTACATTAAATATTTCAAATATATTAAATTTAAAGAGCTTCAGTTTTAAATCTTTAATCATTTTTTAGAAGTTTATTTAAAGGTTGTATTCTTACGGTTTCTATTAATTTTATTGAATGGTTTCTAATAAAAAAGAGTAAAAATAAAAGCAGGTATAAAAAATATAATTCCACTATTTTAATTGCTCATAATTATTTGCGATAACTAAAATAAGAAGCGCTAGTAATATCAGTAATGGCGGCATTACAGCTCTGACATGAGGTAGTGTAGCTACGTCCAAAGCACCTTGTAATATCCTCCCGGCACCAAAATAGAGAATGAACCCAATAGCATTTAAAGCATATGACCTCCTTAAAACTCCAAATGTTTTACATGCTAAATATAGAAAAACAAAAGGAATCAAAACAAGAAATAAGGGCATAAAAATAAAATTCAGCAAAAATCTGCCAAGGGGATATGACCATGAACCAAATCTAATTACAATTAAATTAACAGAAATACCGGGATATACATCTGGGAAATCAGGATCCATAAATAGCAGATCTGATAATGTTAAAGCTAGAATTCCTATAATTATGGGAAGAACAAATAAACCAATGCGAATAAGTAATTCTTGATTCTTCCTATGTTTGAACCATTCACCTAATGATTTTTTTCCTTTATTTTCTTCTTGAGTTTCAGGGGGAAATAGAAGAATTCCTAACACTCCTGTAGCACATGCTACTCCCAACCAAGTGAAGAATGTAGCAAAACGATAATTTAACATCAAAAAGGCAACCACCTCAAGATCATTAGTTCCTGTGTATAATTCAGGTCCAAAGAAATAATAAACAATGAAAAAAACTCGTGCAACACCAAAAAATAGAAAGAACATGCTAAAAAAAAGCCAATAAAGCTTCCTTGAAGTTCTATATCTAATAAACAAAAAATAGAAAAATAGTAGAAAGAAATAGCCAACAATAATAAAGTAAAGCCCCATTTCTATTGCATCCCAAAAGTCAAAATAAGTGAAATTTGCTTGGAATAACATAATTGATCAATTTTATTTTTAACTTTAAAAAAAATATAATAATATTATTATATTCCTATTATAAAAATTTATTTTAAATACATGTAATATCTTAAAATACAAATAGTTGGAATCATTTAATTCATTGCTAAAAATGAAAATTGAGGATAACATAGAAACATTTAATTCATTACTGAAAAGAAGAGGGTTCATATGGGGACCATCTCCAGAAATATATGGAGGATTTGCCGGTTTTTATTCTTATGGTCCAGCAGGAATGGCTCTTAAAAATAATATACTAGATCTTTTTAGAAAAGAATGTCGATATTTTGGATTTGGTGAGGTTGAGTGTCCAACAATTATGCCTAGTATCGTTTGGGAAGCTTCAGGACATTTAGAAAGATTTATCGATCCTGTAATTAAGTGTAATAAATGCAATACATTATATAGAGCAGATAAATTTCTACAGGAAAATTTACCAGATCAGGTAATTGATGGACTCTCCTTTAAAGAAATGGAAAATTTAGTAAAGAAGTTCAATTTTTCTTGCCCGAAATGCGATACACCTTTCGAAAAAATAGAAGAATATAATCTAATGTTAAAAACATCTGTAGGAAACAATACAATAGCTTACTTACGTCCTGAAACAGCTACTACAACCTATTTATTATTTAATCGTCTAGATCAAGACGCTCGACGGCAATATCCAATCAAAATTTTCCAATTTGGTAAAGCATATAGAAATGAAATTTCACCTCGACAAGGAGTACTTCGAATGAGGGCTTTTGATCAATTTGAACTCCAAGTATTTATAAGTAAAGAATTGGAGATGGAATTTGAAGATTATGAGGAGATTAAAAGAGAGAAGTTGCCCCTCTTAGATTGGAAAACGCAAGAAAAAGGTATTAATAAACCAAAATTAATAACCCTCGAGAATGCTATAAAGAATGGAGTTCTTAAAAAACCTGCTTATGCATATTGTCTTTATGTAGGATATCACTTAACAAGAATATTAGGTATTCCTGAACCATTAATACGGTTTAGACAACATTCTATTACTGAACGAGCACATTATGCAGATGATGCATGGGATTTGGAAATTAATACTAGGCAATTTGGGTGGGTTGAAATTTGTGGTATTCATGATAGAACGGATTATGATTTAAGGAAGCATGCGGAATACTCGAAACAAAATTTCGAAGTAAGTATGGGGTCTGACCCGAAAATGAAAGAAATTCCACAGGTTTTAGAGATTGCGTTTGGAGTTGATAGAATAATTTATACATTATTAGAAACTACTTTTACTATTGACGAAGGAAGGATTATTTTAAAGATTAAGCCTTATCTGGCACCTAATACAGTAGCAGTATTTCCACTTCTCAAAAATAAGGAAAAAATTAGAAGTTTAGCTTTGAAAATACATAGAGATTTATTAGAAAATCGTATCAAATCATTTTTTGATGTGGCAGGTTCTATAGGAAAAAGATATAGAAGGCAAGATGAATTAGGTACAAAATGGTGTATCACGATAGACTATGAATCGTTGGATGATAACACGGTTACTATAAGAGAACGAGACTCAATGGATCAAATAAGAGTAAATATTTCGGATCTTGCTGAATTAATTAAAAAAAAGCAAGAAGATTAAATTCTTACACTTATGCTAAATATTTCGATCTTTTTGATATGTTCCAAAAAAATTTTAAAGAGAAGGATTTTTTACAAATATAATTTAAAAGGTAAACTTTGGTAACTACTTATTTAGGTGCTGTATTGTAATAAAAATGAGATTTTTGAATATAGTCATTGCGGGTAAGAGTGAGAAACGTAAAAACCAAGGTTTTAAAATAATTCTTTGTTTATGCTTTATTTCTTTATTCTTATTTAATTATCTCTACATTAATGAAAATAATAATAAAACTAATTATTTTGAAGAGGATTTTTCTAGCAACAATAACAATCAATTTACGGACATAAATAATAATTTAAAAGCATCATCTTTAAGCTCATTGCTTCAAGACCCATTTACTGAAAATTTTGATTTAATACGTGATTTTTTTGATATAAATTATCAATCAGGTTTGAATTATGAGATACCTACTTATTATAGATATGGAGATAGTAATGGTAATATTTTAGATGATACAATTTTTTCAGAAGATAATTTGCTGTATTATTATTCTTTAATGAAATGGGAATTAGCCGAAGCTGAAGTGTATGATACTTATTTGGATTTAAAAGAAACATCCCTTTGGTATGAAGCTGATATAAATAATTTTAAATACGGTTTTGTTAAGTCGATTGACAACACTACAGGTAAAATTAAGGATGATAATAGATATTTGGTCGATAATTTAATTCCAATTTTCTTACTAATTGAAAATATTAGAAATATCGATAGTGCTATTGAAAATTCTATTAATGAAATGTTCAATTTAATAAATTCTTCTGAATTTTGGGATGTAGGTCCCTATAATGGTTTTCTTCATTATAATTCATCTAATATTAAAAGAACTGAAAGTAATTTTTTTAGTGTTCTAGGAAATCTTTTAATTCACCGAACTCCCAATTTAGATAATTCTATTCGTGATAGAGCTTATCAGTTGGCGAATTTAACTATGCTTGACTTAAATACATATATGTGGGATTCAACACGTAAAGCGTTTTATTTTGGCGGCAATCAAAATTGGGCTACGGTAGGATTATTAGATGATCATTTTTTCTTAGGAACAAATGCTTTAGGGATAATAGCATTATTAGAATTTTGGATTGAGTCAGGTATGCAACATAACTCTTCTTATTTTCAAAATGCTGTGCAACTCTATAAAAGCTTAGATACAAATTTATGGGATTCCGCTAATAATCTCTACAAGAACATTGCCCAACCAGATTGGGTTACATTAGATCCTAGTTTAAACCTTGAAAGTAATGCTTTAATGATGAGTGCTTGTTTGAAATTATTTGAAGTCACAGGAAATATTACTTACTATGATAGGGCTATAGAGATTTACAATTCATTCGAATCAAATTTATACGATAATATTAATAATGCATACGATTTTTCTATAACAAATAGTTCAAAATCATTTCACTCAAACCTTAAATTATGTGAAGCATATATAGATGCCTTTGAGATTTATAATAGCACAAGTTTGAATGCTATCTATAATGTTTCTGATGCAATACCAAATTTTATTTTTAATCAAGATATTATGAATTTAACTTCAGTATATTCATTTAAAAAGAATATTCACCCATTTTATCCGGAAAACAAGTCCTTTGGTCAATCTACAATACAATATGATATTACAAACGCAAGTATTAATTATGTTTTAAAATACCCTAATGGAACTTTCTTTAAACAGTTCAAGAGGCAAATAATCAGCCCAGCATCTTCAGATACTCTTGAGTTCCCTATTGATGATACTTTACCGATAGGAAAAGGATATTACACTTATATATGGGCTAATACAACGTATTTTAAATTAATGGATACTGTAAAAAGATTTAATGTCGTTTCTGGATTAATTAATAAGACAATTAAGGGATTACCAGGTGTTCTATATCAAGGCCCCCTAGTTAATGTGACTCTATTTATTAATTATACTCGAAATGAAAATTTAACGTTATTAACATCTTTAGAAGGATTAGATATTGTTAATTTTCCTGCTAAGTATATTAATTTTACAACCTCTGGATTAATTCAGATAAGCTTTAATCTAACAGCAAAATTCGGTGCTGAACCAGGAAGTAGCGAAATCTATTTCAGAGTTAAAAAAGATTCAATCTTATTTTTAGAAATAAAGAAAGTAATAGAGATAGGATATTCGTTTGATTATAGTAACTTACTTTATCAAAATCAAGTAGTAAAGGGTGAAGAAGTGTTTGTATCAATGAATATAAAGAATTACCTTCCTAATGCAACTCAATATTTAAATGTAAGCTTTACAGGAATTACTGAAAATAGTATTGAACACAGTATAACCGAAGAAACATTAGAACAAAATGAAATGATAAATACTATTTATTATTTAAAAACTCTAGAATCAATCATTGATGATGTAATTACAATAGAGATGAAAATAATAATCAACACCACAGAATATTATTCAGAAATTCTTACAATAGAAATTATTCAGAAATTTGAAATTATAAGTGCTACATTTCCCGAAAGTATATCACAAGGCAACACAGCTTACTTAATATTAATAATTAAAAATAATCAAGAAAATTCAGAGAGTTTCTCATTGTATATCAATGGAATAAAGTTTGGGACTAATATAGCTGAAATGAATACTGGAGATAATGTAATTGTGGCAAAGTTAGTACCAACAATTAATCCTTATGAATTTGGTATAAAAAAATATAGAGTAAAATTGACAGATAGCATGGATCAAGAAATCGCATTATTCTTTTTTGAAGTTTCTCTTGAATTATCAACTGTAAATTTAGTATTGTTTTATTTTTTACCTGGAATTGTACCTATTGGAATTATATTGTATTTCAAAAATAAAGATATTAAACATAAGAAATTAAGAAGATGATGATATTTTGGTGACTAAGAAATATA
>JBHLRA010000006.1:19497-36964 GCA_048883045.1 Candidatus Thorarchaeota archaeon
ATATTGTATTTCAAAAATAAAGATATTAAACATAAGAAATTAAGAAGATGATGATATTTTGGTGACTAAGAAATATAAGATCATAATCCTAATTCTATTCATTTTTTTCGGTTCTTTTTTCAGCCTAGCAAGTTTTTCACTAAAAAATTCACAATCCCAAATATCAAATTCTAATTTATCCCGAAATAAGGATATTTTTGTCCCTAAAATCTCTCAACCTTTACCTTATGGAGATATAAAGCGAAATGCAACTTCCATTTATAGGTTATTTGAATCTATAAATATTTCTATTGATACTTCTAGTGTTCCTTATGCAAATTACACTAAAATGCATATATCCTTTAGTGATAATTCCACCGCAGAATATAACATGCATTTTGATGGTAATGATCAATTCTCTTATATTTATAAGCCAGAATACGATGCTCCATTAGGATTTCATACAGTAAGTTTTTCAATATACAATGAGACTCATACACTACTACATAATCAAAGCACATTTACCAACTTTACAATTAAGACAAATTATATGATAAATTTTGATCAGTCTGAATATTATATTGAAGATACATTGAATGCTGAACTTATAGTCAGCAATTTTTCTATTTACGATTTCACATGGAACATTACTCTTATTGATAGTCTGGATGAAGAAACTCAAAATAATCTCATAGATCTGGAAAAAGATTCTGTTCAATTTGCTTTCCGGATAATAAATGAGACTTTTATAGAGAAAAATTCTTTATACTATATACAACTAAATATGACTGATAAAAAAACTGGAAGAACAGAAACTGCTTATTTTCCTTTTTACGTAAGAAATAATGATCCAACCATTACTTCTGCAATTATTTTTTCTCCTGAAGAAATATTTAGAACAGAGGATTGTACTGTTTCATTTAATGTAACCGATATAGAATCTTTGCCTAAAAATTTGCAACCTCTTATCAATGTTTTTGATGCTCAGGGAGAATTTGTTAATCAATATTCTTTAGAGTTTGAAAGTGATAATTTATTTTCAGGCACTTTTTCTATTCCTTCAAATAGACCAATAGGAAATTATAAAATAGATGTTGCTGTAGCAGATGAACATGCAGGAACTGATTCAAAAGAAGCATTTATTAACGTTAAAAATAATCCTCCTGAGATTCATAGTTATACTATTAATCAAAAATCCATGAATCAAAGTATTTCTGTGCCTTATGGAAGAAATTTAGTATTTAAATTTAATGTATCGGATATTGAAGGAGTTTCATATGTTAAAGTTGCTCTTTTAGATGAAAATAGTGAATGGTTTAATATTACAAGAGCCTACTCCGGGGAAAATACTGAAATTACTATTAGAACAGTAGATTTAATAACTGGGACTTGGTTAGCATACATTTATGTTATAGATTCTGACGGTGCAATTACAAGCATTATCGATGATTATAATTTAGCTCCTCAAGGAATTACTATTATTCCTGATATTATTAGTAGTTATTTACCATGGATTATGTTTTTTACAGGAATTTGTATAGGGACTCTTGTGGGTGTTGTTTCTATATACAGCTATTTAAAAACAAAATACGTGGAATCTCAAAAATTAATTCAAAGAAGGAAAGAAATAACGCCTAAAAAATCATCTTTTAAGAAAAAACTAAAAAGAAAACCAATAGAAAGAGAAGTCGAGAAAAAAGAAAAGGAAGAGTTAAAACCTGAGAAAGAAGAGGATAAAGAGACAGTACTTAAGCGAAAAATTAAAAGGCAATTATAAAAAGAAAAATTTAATTTAATTTTTTAAAAAATATTTGCATCATTTTTTAACTTAAAATTTCACTAAGGTTATATTGAAACTTACCTAAATTTCCACCATAATTCCCTGCAGATATACGATTTATCCCTGGAATTTTAACTGCTGCTTCAATGCCCAATTTCATTGCTGTTCTAATTGCTTCCTCAGTGGCACCATCAAATATGATTTCATAAACGCAGTTATCTCCTTCTCTTAGTTGTGAATAATCGATTTTTTCTCTTAATGTAGGACATAGTGGTTCATTAGTAGAAGCATTAAGAAAACTATATTTTGAACCCACTTTCGAACCAGAACGCACAATACCTCCTGGAAATGGAGCAATTACATTAGGGACATCTTTAACCGCTTCTATTGCCTTTTGAGCGGCTTCTAACGTAGAATCTTGGTCTTTTCCTATTATTAAAAAGTTACCACCAGCGATACCTTTCCCAACTTTAGCAATACTTTGAACTATAAATTCTCCCTCCATAACTGGAATTGACCAGGCTTCGAAAGGATATCTACCTTCAATTTTCTCTTGAAATCCATCACCGAAAAATTTTAGATTAGCACCCAATTTTATATCAAATATTTTCGCGGGTTCTAAGGAAATTTCTAACGCGTCAAAACAAGCTGTTGTTGGACAAGTAAATACACATTGTCCCACACGATTCATAACTACTTTACTCATTTCTTCTTTCTTATTTTTAAAAAACATCAGGATTACTCCCGGGCGGTTGTCAGGGGTTTTATCAGCTGAAACGTAAATATCTATTCCTGCTTCAGCATCACAATGAATAGTGGAAGTTCCATATCCAGTTGTAATGTAAGCCGCAATTTTAGCCCATTTTTCATTTTTAGCAGTTACTAATATTCTGCTGAAAACCGCTCCAAATGCTTCACAAAAGGCATCTTCTTCAATTTCTACACCATTTAACTCCATATTATTTTACTCCAATTTTTTTTATTTTGTATTATCTTATAGCGTAGGATTTCATATAAAATTTTAAAAAAAAAATAAAAACATTGAAAAATTGTAAGGTTATATATTTTAAAATAAAATTTTTAAATCATAAACAAAATTGTTCAATATGAGCGAAGGAGAAAAAATACTTAAGATTGGAATTCTCAAAAACGGAACAATTGGCTCATCATTGTTGCTTGCTTTTTTAATGGATGAGAGAGCAGAAGCAACACGAATTAATGTAAGAGAAGTAACTTCTGGAGCTAAAATGCATCCAGCAGATCAATGTATAAGTACAATGAGAAAATTACTTGAATTTGAGCCAGAATTGATAATTATGTCTAGTCCAAATGCAGCTTTACCCGGTCCCAAAGCTGCACGAGAAATGGCGGGTGGAATCCCAACTATCATAATTTCTGATGCTCCAGCAAAAAAAGCATTAGAAGAAATTAAGGAGAAGGGAATGGGCTATATTCTAGTAAATTGCGACAGTATGATTGGAGCACGTAGACCATTTCTTGATCCAATTGAAATGAGTATATTCAATTCAGATCTACTGAAAGTTCTAGCAATCACCGGAGCACTTCAAGTAATCGCTACAGAATTAAACAAAGTAATTATAGATATGCTTGAAAGTAAATCACCTATTTTACCACAAATCATTATTGATGCAGATATGGCAACTGAAGCTGCAAAATTCTCAAATCCCTATGCTAGAGCGAAAGCAATAGCTGCTTTTGAATTAGCGGCTTCTGTATCTAAGGTTACCGGAAAAGCTTGTTTTCAATTAAAAGAGAGAGCAGAATATATGCCACTTTTAACCGCTGCTCATGAGATGATGAGAACTGCTGCTTTGATGTGTGATAAAGCTAGAGAAATTGAAAAATACAACGATACTGTAATTAGAAGACCCCACCATGCAAAACAACAATTCTTAACTAAAATTAAGTTATATGATAAAGAACAATAGTACGATCAAATAATAAGGTTTTAAAAATCTAATTTTTTATTTTATATTTTTTGAATTATGTTTAGTATTCAGAAGATTTTAGATATAATTTTAAATTTGTAAAAGAATCTCCATTCAGCGCCTTCATTACACTGGTAAATACTTCTGGTTGTTTATTTCTTGTTACAGCCATCAGAACTGCACCATTGCTAACTTCTTTTACTAAAATCCAACAACTTTCTGATTCATAAACAATAGTTGACAAGGATAATGGAGAAAGATTTGAAATATTTTGAAGTTCCATAATTTGTTGATAAATAGTATAAATATTAGAATCTAAAGTTCCAATTTCAAACTTCATAAATTTTAATGGTTTTGCTTCAAATTTACCAAAAGTAGAAGAAATTAGTAGACCATCAGGTTGATTGAATAGAAGATACTCTGATAATGTATTGAGTTTTAATTCATCCAATAAATGACGAATTTTTCCTAAACGCTGCATTGAAAGGGTATTTTTTTGTATTTCATAATCGAGAATTTCAATTAGTCTATGTTGGGCACTACCTTCTTTTACGGAAACAGGAGTAAATGCAAGTTTTTCTAATAAGCCCCCATTTAATCCTTTACTTAATATCTCATAATATTCATCTTCCTTCGATTCTTGTAAATCAATTTTATTTAATAAAACATATATCATATCGATTTTTGGTGAGTATTCTAAGATAAACTTCATAAATTTATCAAAGATCTCGCGTACATCTGGATCAACTGCTGCTGAATCAACCATAAACACGGCAGTGGTTGCCTCTGAAAATATTAATTCGCGTTGTGACTCTGAGAAGTATCTTTCCATATACCTCTCCTGTCCGCCTAAATCCCACACATTAAGTTCCATGATACCACGAAAGATAAAGTTTTCTCGTGAAACTCCTTTTGTTGGTTTCAAGTTTAAAACTTTCATAAAATTATATCCCAAACAAGTTGTACGCATTAGTGATGTTTTACCCGCTCCAGCTGGACCAAATAATAAAATTTTCATTTAAATGCAACCAGATTTAGAATTTATTTTTTATATATCTTCAATATATTTTTTATACTTTAATTTTTATTTAATTTTTTCTAATTAATTAAAGAAAATTAGTTTATTTGAATTCAAAGTAATGATAATCAATTAAATATCATTTTTAATTACCTTAAATAAAAAAAAGCAATTGAATAAATTAATAAATGAAAAGGATAAAAAATGGAAGACAAATTAGTAAATCATATAAGAAATGTTCCAGATTGGCCAAAACCAGGAATTCAATTTAAGGATATAACAACTCTATGCAAAGTTCACGCACCATTTAAAGAGTCCTGTGATAGAATTATTAATCAATATAGAGATAAGGGAATCACTAAAGTAGCCGCTATTGAAGCTCGTGGTTATGTATGGGGTGGAGTTTTAGCATATCAATTAGGGGCAGGATTTGTTCTTATAAGAAAACCAGGTAAATTGCCTTACAAAACTTTGAATGAAACATATGAGCTTGAATACGGGACAGATAGTATTGAGATGCATATTGATGCTATAGAAAAAGGAGATAAAGTTTTAGTTTTTGATGACTTATTGGCAACTGGAGGTACTGCTAAAGCTGCATGTAATTTAGTAGAAAAAGCAGGTGGTGTGGTGATAGGAATAGCTTTTGTAATAGAATTAACGGGAAGTTTACATGGTAGAGATAAATTAAAGAATTATGATGTTATGTCTTTAGTAGAAATTCCAGTTGAAGAATAAGAAAAAGTAAATATCAAAAAAAATTTTTACAAAGAAATAAAAATATAATTTTTTTATAACCTTTCCAATTCTGAAGGAATATAGTTGAATGTATTGAAGAATCTTTTTCTTACATTTTTAATGTCAAATTTTTGTGTTTGAGCACCCCTCGTTTCAACTACAAATGATCCTATTATAGCACCCAAACGACATGAATCCAATAAAGTCATGTTTAATATCAATCCAGTTAATAATCCAGCACGATATCCATCACCCGCGCCTGTCGTATCCACTATTTTATCAACAATAGCAATCGGGATATTTATTTTAAAAATCTTTTCATTGTCATCTCTGTAAATTAATTCAGATCCTTCAGAACCCTTTGTTTTTATAATAGCTTTAATTTTATTAAGCATTGCCTCTTCAGTCAGTTCAGATTTCTCTTTAATCTTTTCTATCTCATGAATATTGCCAATTAAGATTTCTGATAATTTAATCATTTCAATCAGGCTTTCCTTCTGGAATAGGGGAGTTACTTGACCAGGATCAAATATCATTGGTATTTCTAATTCACTTAATTGAATTGCAAAATTGGTCATAGCTTCGACACTTTGTGTAGAATTAATTGCATAAAGAAAATCCTCTGGTTTTAAGATTTTTTCCTTTAAATTGATATCTCTACCCTTATCTAAAGCACCACCATGAAAAATGATCATTTGGTTAGCTTTTATATCATTAACAATGTAGCATGCCGCGGTGAATAAATCATTATGAACATCAACATGTAAATCGACATTACTAAATTGATTAATATGTTCTCTATACCCTAATCTCTCAAAATCATTCCCCACAGCACCAAATACCGATACTCCAGCTATATTTAATAAACCTAAATTATATGCTATATTACCGGCCGTTCCTCCAAAAAATTGATGTCTACTATCGGCAGTTATAGTACTTTGATATTCTTCCTTATCAATATTAATTGATACTGCATTTATGAAATTTTCTTTAAAACCCATTATATAGTCATATGCTAATGATCCAAGGACGAGAACTTTAGTTTTTACCATGAGAACTCCTTTTATAGTTTAGAAATAAATCATATTGTAATCTATATAATCTTTATAATTTATAGAATTTATAATTTAATCCTTCAACTCTCTTTAGGTAAGGGTCATTTTTCTAAAAAAAATAATTTAAAACATTTTAAATATTATAATTTAAAAACTTTAAATAGTGAATATAATGGTAAAAGTTGGAATAATAGGGGGCTCAGGATTGGATAACCCCAATATTTTAATGGATGTTCGCGAAATAGAGGTTGATACGCAATATGGAAAACCTACTTCATCACTTAAATTGGGGAAAATTAGTGATGTTGATGTGGTTCTTCTAGCAAGACATGGGAGAGAACATACAATTCCACCAACGCAAGTAAATTATAGAGCTAACATACAAGCATTAAAAGATCAAGGATGTACTCACATATTAGCCACAACTGCTTGCGGAAGTTTGAGAGAACAGATTGGACGCGGTGATTTTGTTATTCTTGATCAATTTATTGACTTCACTAGGCTTAGAAAAGTATCTTTTTTCGAAGAGTTTGCCCCTGGAGATATGAAACACACTCCTATGGCAGATCCCTATTCAGAAGAGTTAAGAAATATTCTTATTGAAACAGCTCAAGAATTAAATCTTAAATATCATAGAAAAGGAACAGTAGTTACAATTGAAGGTCCAAGATTTTCGACTAGAGCAGAATCAGAGATGTTTAGGATATGGGGAGCAGATGTGATTAATATGAGTATAGCTTCTGAAACAATTTTGGCAAATGAAGCAGGTATTCCATATGCTGCTGTTGCCATGTCTACAGATTATGATTGTTGGAAAGATGATGAAGTTCCTGTTACATGGGAAGAAATCCTAGAAATTTTCGGAAATAACGTAGATAATGTAATTGCTTTATTAACTAATGCCATAAAAAAAATAAAATAACTATTTTTTTACATATCCGTCTCTTTTTTTTTAATTTATAGAATTAATCAATAAATTAACGAAAATAATTTTGTTCCTTGAGTTTTATTTACATTTTTCCAATAATTTTAATAAAATTATTATCTTTTTGTTTTTTTTACCCTATATAATAATTTTTTTACAGCATAATATATTCTTAGATAATTTTAAAAATGGTTACTGTATCTTTTCTTGGTGGTTGCAGAGAGATTGGACGAAGCGCCATACTAGTGGAGTCCCGAAGCGGTACTAAGTGCATGTTAGATTATGGGATTAGATTTCGAGGAGAAGAAAGACTACCTAATAATACCAATTTAGAAAACTTACAAGCAATTGCTCTCACACATAGCCATATTGATCATTCTGGAGCTCTCCCTATGTTATATAAGAATAGAACAGTCCCATTCTATACAAATTCTATTTCACTAGCAACAGCTGAAATTTTAATTCGAGATATGATAAAGATATCCAATTATCCTTTCCAGTTCGGTTATAGAGAAATAGAAAGTTTAAAAAAAAATTCATATTTTCTCGAAAATAATATTCGTCAAAAGATAAGTGATAACTTTTATTTAACATTTCTAGATGCAGGACATATTCCTGGAAGTGTATCAATTTTACTCGAAGTAGATCATAAAAAAATTCTTTATTCTGGTGATATTAATACACAGATTACTAATTTGATTTATCCTGCAGACACAACGAATATACCTAAGATTGATGCTTTAATAATTGAATCTACGTATTCTCTTAGAGAACATCCACCCCGAGAACAACTTGAGAAAGAATTTGTAGAAAAGATCATCGATATTACCGATAATGGAGGTAGTGTATTAATACCAGCTTTTGGAGTAGCACGATCCCAAGAAGCTTTATTGATCTTAGAGAAATATAATTACAATGGGAAAATATTTATGGATGGACTAGCAAGAACAATAGCAAAATTATACTTAGATTATCCAGACTCTATAAGGAGTATAAAAACCTTTAGAAAAGCTTTAAAAAAGACACATTTTGTATCAAAACCAAAATTAAGGCCAAAACTTAAGAATTCTAATGGAGTGATAATTTCACCATCTGGAATGCTTAAAGGTGGACCTGCAATCGATTATATCCAATCTATTTTATCGGATCCTCTATCAGCAATCTACTTAGTCGGATATCAAGTGGAAGGAACTCCCGGGAGATATTTGTTAGATGAGGGTATTTTTGAATTTAAAGATTCAAGGCCAAATAAAAATTATTCATTGAATTTAAGAATTAATGCTAAATGTGGTTATGATTATTTTGATTTTTCTAGTCATTCAGATAAAATCCATCTTCATAATTATATTGAGAATTTGAACTTCCAAAAGAGCTCAAATAAAGATATTTTCTGTATTCATGGAGATAATAAATCAACAACTAGCTTAGCAAGTGAATTGGTTAAAAGAGGTTATAATTCAGTAGCTCCTGAAATAGGAGAAATCTATAAAATCTAATTTTTTTAATTAAACTAAATTCCTTATTCTTTTAATTGGTTACGAACTACAATATTACATTCTTCAAGGAATATTTCAGCTTTATCAATAGGGATTTTAGTACCTGCGGCGGGAGGATGTCCACCACCTAATACATCCAAATTTAATTTTTTGCAAACTTCCCTAATTACATGTGAAAGATTAACTCCTTTGTTAACAATATATTCATGTGCTCTGCCAGAGACTTTATAAACATTCTCATCTTCCCTAATGGCTAAACCAAATATTGGTTTTGATTTGTCGAATTCTTCACTGTTTTCAAAAACGAGCATTGAAGAAATTGTTCCAACAATTTGCTCTGGAATAATATCCTCTCCAAAAAAGAATTGTATATATTCCTTATGTTGAATTTTCTTATTATCTTTTAACCATCTAAGGCTCTTCACTAACATACTCTTATAGTTTGATAATATTATTTGAGATTTCTGATATGCAATTTTTCTATCTCCCATAGCTATAGCAATACCTAATGAAGCGCTGTTCGTACGTCCACAAGCATTTAAAAGATTGGAAAACTCTGCAGCGTCATGTAATTCTGAGCCAATTACTTCACTTTTTAATAGGTATCTATTGATAATTAACTTCTCTACAATTTCGCTTGGTTCAATATCCAGCTTTATTGATGCATATTCAATAATCCCTGAAGAAATCTTCTGTTTTTCATCATTATTAAGTTCATTTAGAGTTCGTATATTACCATCAGAATTTTCCATTAATATTCCTAACGTTTGCAAAAAAATTAGAGTTCTATTGGTATCACCTGTTAATCCAGGAAGATCAATTTCTTTAGAATAAGCAATTGCTTCATTTAATGGTTTTATTGAAGAAAAATTTAAATCAATTTTTATTTCAATAAGTCCAATGCTTTTTGCATCTTCTAATATCAGTGAATTTAAACCAATAAAGGATTTATTAGGACCTTTATTTTGAATATCTCCAATAGCACCTAAGATTGCAATTGATGACAAATCAATATTTTTTCCATTTAAACACTTCGCAAAAAAATAGCTTAATCCCGCTCCAGATATCTCTAAGCTTCCATCAAATCCAAAAAAATAAGGATTTACATGCCATTGATAAGTTTTTTTATGAATTTCTTTAATTAATTCAATATCTTCTATAGATGAGATATTTTGAGGAAGATGATGATCTAATATTATAAAAGAACTGAAATTATCCTTTAAAATCAATTTTTTTTGAAGTTCAATATACTGACCACTTCCAAAGTCAGTGAAAATTAAAAAACTTTCAATTTCACTAATTTGATTTGAAATTTTTTCAATTTCTTCTTTTTCTAATTGACGTAAAACTGTAATTTGAAATGGAAGATTTTCTCTAAATAAAGCTTTACCTAAGATTGCGCCTGAGCTTAAACCGTCTGCATCTAAATGGGTATATATATGGATAATTGTCTGATTTTCTTTTACTTTTTTAAGAAAATTATTTTTTACAATCTTTAAAGCTTCAAAAAACTTATCAATTTTCTGTTTCGAGTTGTTCATCTCCAAAAGAACTAGTTAATCATAAATGCAAAATTAATATTATATTAAATTAAATTATCAAATTAATAATAAATACTCAATTAAAAAAAATAAGTTTAATAAAGTGAAAATAAGTGCATCATATAAAAATTAATGAACTAGCTAGGAACATCATTGAAAAAGTAATTCAGAATAATGAATTCTATAAAGCAAAAATACATAAACTAAACAACGGGGCTACTATTCTTGATATGAGTAAGGCATCTTGGGATGGAGGAAAACTTGTAAGTGAAATTTGTATGGGTGGCTTAGGGTCTGTTGAATTTTCATCGTATAATCTTGATGGGCATTATATTCCAAGTGTTACTGTTTATACTTCAGAACCATTAATTTCGTGTATGGCCTCTCAGTTAGCAGGGTGGAATATTAAATTGAAAAAAGATATTGAAAAGGATGGAGAAATAAAAAAGAAAGTTGTTTTTCAATCATTAGGATCAGGACCCGCTCGTGCAAAAAGTAAAATTGAAAAAATCTTTGAGGAAATTAACTATACTGATGATTCAGATTGCGCTATCATTGTTTTTGAGACTCCCAAATTACCAAATGAAGAAGTCATGAATATTATAGCCAATAAATGTGAAGTTAATCCCATTAATACTTATGCAATGTTCGCACCTACAGCTTGTTTAACAGGTTCTATTCAAGTAGCTGCTAGAATAGTAGAAACTGGAATTCATAAATTACATGAAATTAAATTCCCAATTGAAGTAATAAATGATGGTTTCGGTACCACAACTATTGCTCCAATTGCAAAAGACGATCTTGGAGCAATGGGGCGTACTAATGACTCTTTAATTGCATCTGGTAGAACATATTATACAATTAATGTTGCTAAAGAAGAGGAAGAAGAATTATTTGAAATTATTAAAAAAGCACCAGCAAATACGTCTTCAAGTTATGGAAAACCCTTTATAGAAATATTTAAAGCAGCAAATTATAATTTTTATGACATAGATCCGGGATTATTCGCACCAGCGACTTATACAGTAACCAATATTGGGACTGGCAAAACAATAACGGTTGGAAAGGTAAATCATGATTTATTATTACAATCTTATGAATTATCAATGTAAGGAATGATTAAAATAATCCTTCTCTAATTTTTTTGTTTTTAATAAATTTAAAATAAAGAGTAATCACATATTTGTTAATTCTTCTTGATATTTAATAATCTCATCATCAGAAATATCTCTATCATATTTTATATTTTTCTGAATTCCCAAATATGCACAAGCAAGTTTAGCAGCAGCTGCAACTTCTGCTTTTTTAAGAGTTATAGAATACTCATCTTGTTGAATTTGGTCTTCTTGATATGGACTCCCTTGAAACGATCTATCTTGAATTCTACTTGTTCGATCAGTTTTTAACTTGTATAATAAAGAAGCCATTTTGTGTGCTACTTTAAATGGTAATTGATTTTTAACTACTAAACGTATTATATTATTTACATCAAAATAATTTAATGTTTCAAATTTAGCACGTAGATAACTTTTAAGATTTTCAGAATTTCTTTCACACTCTATTTCAGTCCAATCGTGTATAGCAAGTTTTCTCCTAAAAAATACTAACTCCCAATCAATATCTAATTCTCTTAATAATTCAAGCAACTTGAGATCATTCGGTTTTCTAGATTCTATAATTATATAAAGCTGAAGCCCGTAATATTTATGTTCTTGTTGAAGGAAAAATCCTCTTTGTTGCATAGATGCAAGGATTAAAACCTTTATTGAAGTTATATTGTCAGACAGATTCTTTTTCCCACAACTTAGATAAATTACGTTTCCTTCTTCACTTATATATTCGCAATCCAAAAATCCAAGGATACTTTCCTTATTTTCTTTTATAAATCTTAGTAATCCACTAAGTGTTGGCTTTACTTCATATTTTATTAAATCATTCTCTTCAACTGTTACATAATCATGATAGTTACTACCAATAGCTAATTTGATGGAGTTTAGTTTAAGTTCCTTATCTAATCCGAATACTTTCTGAAAGGCTTCATTTATTGGAAAAATTTCGTCCTCCAATATTTTCAAATCAGCAATAGAACTTTCATAAGGTTCTGGATCATTCAACATTTTATTTAGAACAGGAGCTTCTGATGCATCCACTTCAATCTCGTATGATTTTGTCAAATCTTTTCTGATGATACAAATACTTCTTTTCTTTTTGTTATAAATTGATACCGATTTATTATCATCAAGAACCGCCCGAAATTTTTCTATGAACTTTGCATCGGTACTGTCTGATCCAATCCTTCTTCGGCGAATTTTTAATCAACTAAATTTATATACAATTTTCTTATTTCTTGTTAATTAATCTATAAAATTTGTATCTTAAATTCTTATCTAATATTTAATATAACAAATTTTTTTTTTATAAATAAAAATAAGACACTTAAAGAAGTAAGTAATTTTTTGATTTTTATTCAATTTCTGTTTCTAAGAGATAATTATCTCCTTTTTTTATATATGTAATGGTGGAGCCAAAGTTATTACGTATAATATACTTATCGCCTTGAACGTCTAATACTTCTATTGAATATGCCAACCTTCTCTGATTTAAAATTTCACTAATAATTTTTTTTTCTTCATTTGAGTCCATGAATTTGAATTATTATCCTTAAAAAAAAAAATTTATTATTTCTGTCAATAGATATATAACTGGAATTTAAATAAATGAAGCATTGTTCAATAAATCTTTCAATAATTCATATCAGAAATACTGAAAAGAGAGAATTAATTACAGATTTTAATAAAATGGTAAAAATAATTGTAGCTTAATAAGAGAAAAGTGCATAAAATGATCAATTTTTTATATTAAAATAGGTTAAAGAAAAACCCTTTTTTATTAAACTTTTAAAAGTTTTTTTTAAAATCTTATATTAATTCTTCGAATTTATTTATTACATTGAATAAATATAATTTTGGGCTTTTTAATCTTATTAAAAATTCGAATTTTTTTTATTAAACATTATATATTTTTATATAAATAAGTGTTTAATTAAATTAATTAAGGAAAAATTTAACATGGCTAAGCAAAAACTGGATATCGGATTTTTCACTTCTATGTATTCACAAGTCAATGGAACTGCTATTGCATGCAGAAATCTTGCCGAAGCCATAGCGAAGTATACTGGAAATAACGTACATGTATTCGCACCGGGAATTGAAAAACCTAGAAACAAACCCAAAAACTTATACTTACACAACTTTTTTGGAGCAAAAATAAGTCCTAAAACTGGTTTTGTACTCAGTTTTCCTCTGCACAAATACTTTTTTTGTGCTCATAATTATCTAGATATTGCCCATATTCATACACATGCCAGCTTTGGCTCTTTAGCTATTAATTGGGCTAAATATTTGGGTATTCCAATGACAGGAACTCATAATTCACCTCTATCTTTTTACACAGCACAGTATATACCAGTTCTTGGAAAACTGCTATCAAGAATGGATTGGGTTTGGCGATATGAAAGACATGTATTGGATAAATATGATCTTGTCTCAGTTCCAACAAAATCGAAAAAAGAATTGCTTAGAGAGCAGAGATTTAAAGAACCAATTGTTTGCTTAACCAATGGGATTTCAGATTTGTATTTTACAGATCTAAAAGAAAATGGAATCCGAGATAAATATAATTTGGATAGTAAAAAGATTCTTTTATACGCATCAAGATTATCTCCAGAAAAACACCAATTGAGTATTATTAAAACATTTAAAAAAATCCAAAAAGAGGTACCAGATTCACATCTAGTTCTTGTAGGAAGCGATGGTCCTTCAAGTTCACATGTTAAGAAATTAATTCAGAAGAAACATTATAAAGATAATGTCTCTTATCTAGGGCGTGTACCATTTAATGATTTACTAAAACTATACAATACTGCAGATTTAGCTTGTCTTTGGTCTTGGGTAGAAGCAGAAGGTTTAGTTTTAATTGAAGCAATGGCCCAAGGGACTCCTTGTATTGGAGCAAACGCAACAGGAATTTCAAATGTAATCCAACATGGTAAAACGGGGTATCTCGCCAATAATTTAGATGATTTCAAAGACAAAGTAGTAACGCTATTGAAGGATGATAATTTACGAACAGAAATGGGGTTAAATTCTAAAATGGTGGCGAGAAATTATCGGATTAGTAAAGTAGCTAAAACATGGATAAAAATTTATAAATTTGTAATTAATGAACTTTATCCTTTAAGATATTATAAACAAGAGAGAAAAGAAAGAGTAGAATTGGTTAAGGAATTTATTCATAAATTACCGATAGTTACATTTTAAACTCTTAGATTTTATAATTTTTCTTTCTATTACATATTTTACAATTATTTCAAAAATAATTCTTTATTATATATTTTTGAAAAACTATATTTTGCTTAAATAATTATTCGGAATTATGGAAGATGTACCTAAGGAAAAAGAAATAATAAAAAAAGATTCCATACCTCACTTTTTTCCAACTTATAGAGTGAAAAGAAAAATATATCCTTTACCAATTATACTTGTAGTTGCTATAGCAGGGATTTTAGCTTACTTAACCTATATAGAAGCGGGGGTTCAGATAGATGGTGGCTATTTTTCAGAAAGCGAGATGGGTGCACTAGGAGGCTTGTTAAATGGTTTGATCTATACCGGATTGGCTGTAGTTATAGCATTTATAATTATCTTTGTAATTAAAAGAAAAGGTATTGGCGTCTTAATGTACATCTTTGGATTTAGTTTTGGCTTAATTGGATTTTTTCAAACATATTTTTTTGGATACATTATAATTTTCTTATCATCTTATAGATTACCTCTTATATTCTTTAATTTATTTCATTATGAATTAATATTTCTTGCTGCAGTCTTTACAATACTAATGCTTTATTTGTATTTCACTTCCCAATCAATAAAAATCAAAAATTTTATTGTTCTTTATATAGGTCTTTTAATTGGAGCATCAATGGGAGTTTTAATGCCTCTTTGGACTACTTTAGCAATTTTAATTGGGATTTCGTGTTGGGATATTTTCGCTGTATTTTATAAACATGGACCAATTAAACAGTTGATTGATATCGCATCAAATAAAGCTGAACAGGATAATCTTTCCGAATCAGAAATAGACCTAAAAATAGAATCTGGAGAATATGAGTATGACACTTCAAAATTAGAGATTGGAATTGGCGATTTAGCTTTTTATAGTATGCTTACTTCTAGCGCCCTTGTTCAATCTAATAATTTAGTTGTAATGATTTTTACGGCATTAGCAATTATAATTGGTACAGGAATCACAATTTCAGGTTTAAAAAGAAATAAAATATTACCAGGACTTCCAATATCAATCTTTCTTGGGATTGGAACAATGATATTATCATGGTACCTCGTTGCGACTTTTTTTGTTTAATTAGTTTTCTTTTTTTTAAAAACATCTATTAAATTTAGAAATTAAATCTAAAAAGTATTTTTACCAACAACTTTTATTATTTTCTACAAATTAAATAAGTTAAGAAAATAAAAAAGTATAGATCTTAGAATGATTGATATTAGCAAATTTAAAGAATTTTCAGTAATAGGAGCTGGTACAATGGGTCGTGAGATTGCCCAGGTAGCAATCATGTCTAATCAATTTGATCAAGTGAAATTGTGGTCGAGAACTCAGAAAACTTTAGATATCGCAGCCAATTTTATTGAAACTGGTCTTAAAAAATTAGAAAGTAAAGGTTTATTAGGGGAAAACTCGGTTAAAAATCTTTTGGAAAAATTAGTTATAGAAAGAAATTTTGAAAAAGCTTCTAAAGCTGATTTTATAGTTGAATCGGTACCAGAATTCATGGACCTTAAACAATCAACTTTCAAAAAATTAGGAAATTTTGCTCCCGAACATACAATATTAGCAACAAATACATCTACAATGAGTATCACGGAAATAGCTTCTACTTCTGGTCGACCTGATAAAGTAGTTGGTATGCATTTCTTTATACCTATACCGGTTCTTGAATTGATAGAGCTTATTAGAGGTAAAAAAACTTCCGATGAGACTTTTGAAATTAGTGCTGCTATTGGTGAATCACTTCCTTGCATTAGAGGAAAAAAATTTGTTGCGAGAATTGAAAAAGAAAGTCCGGGATTCATCGTCAATAGACTAACTATTGCTAGTGGAGTATATATAGATTGGCTAACTGATATTGCAATGGAAAAGGTAATTAAATGGAAAGATCTTAATGAAGATCTAGTTGTTCCTAATCAAATGGGACTTTTAGCGAAAAGGGATTATTTAGGTTTAGATGTTATTCGGAACGCTGCTAAATATTTTGAAGAAAAAGTTTCTTCAGATTTTGCTATTGGAAAAGCTTTAACCAAACTAATTGATCAAGGTAATTTAGGAAGAAAGACAGGAAAAGGGTATCTTGATTGGACTGAAGATGGAAGACCAATAACTAATGGAGCAAAAAAAGCAAACCTAGGGAACATGGAGTGTTTTATGGCTCTTCAAATGAATGAAGGTTGTAGACTCTTAGAAGAAGGAATCGTTTCGAGTTATGAAATAATTGACAAAACTATGATTGCTGGAATGCGTTCACGTGGTCCATTTGAATTAGGAATGGATAGATATAAAAAATGGTGCAAATTATTAGATGAGTTTGCAGACAATTCAGGAAAAAATTACTTTCGACCAACTAAAACTATGCAATCAGGAGATTTTCTGAAATATAAATGATCTTTAGATAAATATTTTAAATAAAAAAAATAATAGTATTTTTAATATATTATTTGAGAAAATCAAATTCAAATTTATTATACTAAAATTAATCAATAAACCTAAATTATAAGAATTTGATAATTAGATCGTGCGATTTTAAAATTAAATCAGAAATCACTAATAATGACTCAGACTGAGAATTCTCCTAAAACAGGATTCGAGAAAATAATTGATTATTTTAATCAAAATCTTGAGATAAACCATCCCAT
>JBHLRA010000007.1:0-34493 GCA_048883045.1 Candidatus Thorarchaeota archaeon
TTTGTATTAATTTAATTTTGTATAATTTTTATAAAAAAAGATGTGGATATCATGTTACCCTGAGAAAGGGAAAAATTTACTCTTTAAATTGCGAAAGTTCTAATTTAAATAAAATTTCTGAAGTTATTGGATTAAAGAGTTTATCTGATTTAGAACATCTACAGTTAGAGCATAATAAACTTGAAAGTATAGACGGAATCCAATTTCTTACAAAATTGAAGACTTTAGATTTATCTCATAATTATATAAAGAAAATTGAAAATTTGGAGGGTTCAAATAATTTAGAAGAATTAAATTTATCAAATAATAAGATTCATACAATTAATAACTTAGATTCTTTATCTCAATTGAAAAAGTTAGTTTTAAATAATAATTTAATTGAGGAAATTAACAATCTTACAAATTTAGTAGAATTAGAAGAATTAAATTTAAGTCATAATCATATTTCAGAAATAAAAAATCTTAACGATTTAGGAAAATTAAATAGATTAAATCTTGCGTATAATCAAATTGAGAAAATAAAAGGGCTTAATAATCTAAAAAATTTGATGTGGTTATATCTTAATGACAATGATATTACTCAAATTAGAGGTTTATCATTTCTCCACAAACTTAAAGGATTATACCTCTCAAATAACTTAATTAAAAATATTGAATCTCTTGATAGCTTATTGAACCTGAAGAAGATAGAATTATCAAACAATGATATTACTAAAATAGAAGGATTAAATACTTTAAATAATTTACAAGAATTATATCTGGATAATAATAAAATAAAGTTATTAGAGGGATTAGAGGGTTTAAATAGTCTAATTATTTTGCATTTAGGACGAAATCAAATAACACAATTTAAAAATGAAGACATAGAATGCTTGAAAGGTCTTAATTTCTTATTTTTAAATGAAAATCCTTTAGATACAAAAAGTTGGGAACAATTCAAGAAGCGATTTAAATTTCCTTGAATTTTAAAATCAAATCTACTCATTTAAATCCCAGAAGGTTTGATTTTTATAATCCGTATCTTATTAAATGATAAACGTAATTCTTTATATCAAGGTTTTTAAACTAAAGGAAATAACTAAAATAAATAATCAAGTGGGATATCAAAATAATGAGTAATAAAGAAATTCAAGATTTGGGAATAAAAAGATATCGGAAAAGAATAATTACTTCATTTCAATTAGGGAATTTAGTGGGATTAATGTTTAGTCAAATTTATGGTCAACAACTTACGTATTATTATACTTCTTATATTGGATTAAATTTAACTTATTTTCTACTTGCTCAGATCATCTTTACTGTCTACAATATGTTTAACGATCCTTTACTTGGTTATCTCAGTGACAGATCATCTAGGTTTACTAAACGTTGGGGGAAAAGATTTCCTTTTATTATAATTGGGGCTATTCCTTGGGCGATAATTCCTATGTTTCTATACACAGCCCCTTCCGTTGTCTTAATTGGTCAATTAGGTGTATTCTTTTGGTTTCTCATTGTTCAATCTATTAATGATACTGCTTTTTCCTTGATGGATGTTAATCGAATTGGATTGTTTCCCGATAAATTTCGCAGTGATAAAGATCGAAAAATAGGAGGAGCTATTACGACTGTTCTTGAAACTTTGGGTATTTTATTAGGTGTTTTGATACCTGTATTAACAATTGATGAGTTAGGACCAGATTTGGGTTATCCCTTTCAAGCCTTAACTGCTACAGGGTTAGCATTGTTCTTTATAATATTAATGGTCCCTGGAGTTCGAGAAGATAAGGAAATGAGAGATAGACGTAATCGTCTTAATTTTAGTGTTGAGAGAGAACCTTTTTTCCGTGGATTGGTAGAAACATTGAAGAATAAAAATTTCATTGGCTATATGGCACTTTATACTGTGTATACTACATCTATGGGGATTATCATGGCTTCTATTCCCTTTTTTGTACAAGATATATTGCAGTTACCTAAGTTGGGAGAATTAATTACCCTTGCTTATGTATTTGCTGTAATTGGAGCCGCATATATATGGTATAGACTTTCATATAAATTAGGTATTAAGAAAGTGGCTTTAATAGGGGCACTTTTACTAAGTTTGATGGGACTTCCTTTACTATTTGTTCCTTTAGGACCATCAGGACTACCACTTGTAATCATAATATTTATTATTGCAGGATTTGTTGATGGAGCTATAATCAGTATGACAATGCCTCTCTTTTCAAGTATAATAGATAGCGCAACACTTATATCAGGGAGAAGAAAAGAAGGTATTTATCAAGGGACTCATGTCTTTTTCTCAAGGTTTGGAATAGCGATAAATGCTTTTGTTTTTTGGCTTGTTAATCTTTTAACAGGATACAAATCAGGAGCAACTAGTGAATTAGCATTGTTCGGATTGAGACTTCAGGTTTCAATTTTTCCAATGATTATCATGTTTTCTGGAACCTTTATATTTTGGAGTTTTTATAAGCTAAAACAACTAGATATTGAGACAAATGCTGTTAAACTTAAGGAATTGGATCTCTAAATTAAAAAAAGTTTACCTTTAATTCTAACTATCATTTTTATTTTATTATTGTAACTTTTATATAAAAATTAAATTATATACTTTCCATAGTGAAGATATATGTCAAGTAATGATTCTAGGTTGTTTCAACCACGGTTAATTAAAGAAGATGATATTTATGGGAAAGCGGGATATACTCTAAACCTTATAAAACCTAATATATATCAATTTTATACAAGAGGGCCAGGTTGTCATGTTTATCTAATTATTGGAGAAGATTTAAATGTGCTAATCGATACGGGGATTATTACTAAATTTAATAGTCTTAACTATCTACTTACAACTGAGGTAGGTTTAAAAATTGAAGAAATTGATTTAGTGATCAACACACATGAACACTTTGATCACATTAGTTCCAATGGATATCTTCATTGCCCATTTGCTGCACATAGGTGGGCTGCTACAAAAATCCAGCATACTGATGAATTGATAACAAAAGGCAAAAAGTGGGGTGTAGATTTATCTAACTTAATAATAAATATCTGGCTTGAAGATAGGAATATTATTGATTTGGGCAACGTTATATTAAAAATTATTGAAACACCTGGCCATACATCTGGTTGTATATGTCTTTATGAACCAGTTAAGCAATATATATTTACAGGTGACACGTTGTATAAGGGAGCTATTACTAATATTTATGAATCCGGTTCAATTTCTGAATATATTAACTCCTTACACATTTTAAATACATTAAGAATCAATAGTTTCTTTCCAAGTCATGGTGATTTTGTTCTTGGCGAAGAAAATGTTAAGAAGGAGATTGATTCCTCTATAGAAAATGCCAAGATGGAGTTAGAGGTATTTATTCAAAAGCTTAAAAGTAAACCATTAGAAAGTGTGAGAATTCCTCCTTCACTTTATAGAAGAGAGAAAGAAGATTTATAACTTATTTATGAGCTAATGGCATTAATTTCGCTTTCTACACCACAAAAGTTACAATATTTTAATTTTTTTGAGAAAAATTCTCCACAATTTTTGCATTCATGCAATTTCTTTTCTATAATTGCTTCTACTAAATTTTGAAATACTTTTTCGACGTTTTCACCTGTTTTTGATGAAGTAATAATAGGATCTCCATAACAGTTAAATTTAGCACTAATTTTAAACGCATCCGCTTTAGTAATTTCTCGTTGTTTTTCCAAGTCAGCTTTAGTACCAATTGTCACCTTTATGATTTCATTTGAGTTATCGTCAATAATTTGAACCCAATTCTTAAGATCTTCTACAGAATTCTTATTAGTACTATCATAGAGTAATAAAGCAGCAGTAGCACCATTCACATAAGCAGGAAATAGAATCCGATACTTTTCTTCACCTCCAAAATCCCAGATATTTAACTCAATCCTTAGATTTTCTTTAATCTTAATCTCTTTTCTTTTAAAAGCTACTCCAATTGTTTGCATTGATTTCTCATTAAAAATGTCGTCTACATATCTAGTTATCAGCGAGGATTTTCCAATACCTTTAGAACCAGCTACACAAATTTTGTATTTTAACATAAAAAGTGAATTACAAATAATTTTGTTATTAAATAGAAGTAAAAGAATACTCTTTTTAATAAGTTTCTACAAAAAAAGTTTGTTATTCAATTAGGTAGTAATTTTTAGAAACTAAAATAATATTTTACATTTTCATTGATTTTTAATTATATAATCATCAATCCATAGTTCCATCAGAACCTCATCGATGTAATTTGAATCCATTAGAAATTGTTTTTTCCTAACGCCAATAACTTCAAAACCTAATGTTCTGAATAAATGGATCGCTCTTTTATTATTTGAAAAACTACTCAAAATGATTTTTTTTTTATTATTTAATATTTTTGATTCCCTTATTGCAAAATCTATAAGATTTCTTCCAATAGTTAAATTTCTATATTTATTCCTTACAACGATACCTAGAACTCCAACATGTTCAGCAGCATCCCAATCAGAGTTTAAAACTTCACATTGGCCAATAATGTTATAAGGTTTTTTCAAATCGGGATTCTCAGCAATTATACAAATTTCATTATCTTTTTTTATATTATGATACCATGCATCTTTTTCGAGTTGTGATCTCACAGGAAAAAATACAGGCAAATAATTACCTTCTTCAACTACTTCATTAAAATTAAACCAAACGCCATCAACGTCTGATTTAGTTAAATGTCGTATTACAACATTTTCTCCAGTTTTTAGTTCTAAGACCTTATTCATTATTTAAATATACATTTTTATAATTATATTCCTTATGGTAATATTATGGAAAATAAAAATAATGAGTCAATCAAAAAAGAGAACGAAGAAAATGAGTTGGTAGATGAACATTCAGAAAAACCAGTAGCAAAAGATTTAGTAACCTTAAAGCATGTTGAAGTTAAAAAACAAGAAATAAGCCCAGAAACGAGAGATCTTGCACAAACTCTAAAGGAACGTTATTTAGCGCACGATCAATTCGAAAGACTTTCAAATGATGAAATAACAATCCTTGAAACATTTATGGGTAAAAGACTATTTATTGAACGAATTGCCATAATTGCTAACCAGTCTAGAATACCTCTAGGAATTCCTGGTTTTAAAAAAGCAGAATTGGAAGAAATTCTTCGAGGATTAGTTTCTAAAGGTTATATTAAATCCGAAATAATCGGTGATAAACCTGTGTATTACTTAACAGAGCGAGGAAAATATCGAGTCCAATAATTTATAAAATAGCTAATCTTTTTTTAAAATTAATTTGTTGATGGGAATGTCTTGAAATTCTCCACTAGGATTTTCACGTCTGATAGTAAGTGGTAAAATTTTTGTTCTAAGCTCAATTTGAGCGATTTTTATAGGATCAATCATATTTTTAGGCTTTTCCACTAGAATTGGAGCGCCGAAAGAAATTTGTAATGCACGTGCGCCTACGATTCTGGCTTTCTCATATCTAGTTAAAAAGATCGGTCCAATCTTGACATAATTTCTAACTTTCTTATATTCCTTTCGTAATTCTCGAGATTCTAAGAAACTAGACATATCATAACCCAAAGAAAGAGTAATTTAAAATTGAAAAATCTTTGATTTCATATAACTTTTTTGGTTTTTAATAAGAATTTAATAAATAGATACTATTTAAAGGTAAAATAATGCGCAGGAGGGGAATTGAACCCCTGATTTACACGGTGTGAGCGTTTAACGTTTTAGATGCGATACGCGAATAATTTGTCGTCATACCACTAGACCACCCGCGCTTATTCTTAATTAAAATTAATAAATCATCAGAATTAAATATTACACTACTCTTTAATTAATTCAGTTTATTAAATTATTGTTAAATCGATTTAAGAATTTAAGTATTTTTTAATGATCTTATAAAGTCTGTTAGTTTATATATTTCAATCAAATCTTATACTCAAAAGCTAAAATTTAATTGTATTCACTGGTGATTTTTGTTTCCGTAGATGACGAGTTTATTTCACACCCGCTAATTAAAAAAAAGATAATAAGTCGAAGGGAATACCAAGAGACTATTTTTATAAGTTGCTTACACAAAAATTGTTTAGTAGTAATTCCTACTGGTTTGGGCAAAACTATTATAGCTTTGATGCTGACAGTACAAAGATTAACAGAAATCGAGGATTCAAAAGTTATATTTTTAGCACCAACTAAACCTTTAGTAGAACAGCATTTTAATTCATTTTTACAATTAACTAATCTTCCTGAAGAATCACTTGTTTCCCTTACAGGTTCAATTCCTCCTGAAAAAAGGAAAAATTTATGGGAAAATATTAAGGTTGCTTTTATGACACCTCAAGTTCTTCAAAACGATTTAATTTCAGGATTATACTCAGTAAAGGACGTTTCTTTACTTATTTTTGATGAGTGTCATAGAGCTGTAGGAGATTATTCTTATTGTTTTCTTGCAAAAAAGTATATGGATATCTCAATGAATTCTCAGATATTAGGACTTACAGCAAGTCCCGGTTCCACTGAAGGCAAAATCAATGAGATTAAGCAGAATTTATTTATCAACCATATAGAAATTAGAACCGAGAAGGATTTAGATGTTAAACCATATATCCATAAAGTAGATAATGAATGGATAAAAATTAAACTTCCAGCTGAGTTTTTAGAAGTTAAAAAAATATTGGAAGATAAGTTAAGGAATTGTTATAAATTCCTGAAAGATTCTGATTTATTAGGTTCTTACGATATATATAGAATCACCAGAAAGGATTTACTAAAATTAAATAATGTAATAAATCGTAGAATTTCTATGGCTAGAGATAATGATGAAAAATTCTTAATGTTTAATGCTAAGAAAATAGCAGCTAATGCTATCAGGCTATCTCACATGACGGAGTTGATAGAAACTCAGGGAGTACGTGCCCTTAAAGATTATTTTGATAAGAATGATGATAAAATTAAGAAAAATACGGCAAATAAGTCATTAAAAGAATTGTTTAATGACAAAGAAATTAAAAAAGTTATTAAACTAACAGAAGACCTTTATTCAAAAGGACTAGTACATCCAAAAATAGAAAAATTAAAAGATCTCCTAACTAATCAAATTGAAGAAAATTATAATTCCAGAATATTAGTTTTTTGTCATTTTCGAGATTCTGTCAATAATATTGTAAAGTTTTTTGAAGACGATGAGATAATTAAAATTCATAAATTCGTTGGACAAGCAACAAGGGGATCAGATAAAGGTTTAACTCAAAAAGAGCAGATAAATTTACTCAAAGAATTTAAAGAGGGAATTTATAATACATTAGTAGGGACAAGTGTTGCTGAAGAAGGATTGGATATTGAAGAATGTGATTTGGTAGTTTTTTATGATGTAGTTCCTAGTGCTATACGCTCCATTCAACGTCGTGGTCGTACAGGAAGAAAAAAAGAGGGTAAAGTCTTTGTATTAATGGCAGAAGGAACTCGAGATGAAGGTTATTACTGGGCAGAAAAAGCAAAAGAAAAAAATATGAAGATGAGTTTAGAAAAAATAAAAAATTCTGAAGCCACTTCGAAATCAGGACAATCGAACCTTCTGAATTTCATAACAAATGAAAAAAAAGGGGAAATTAAATTAGATGAAGTTGATATTCCTGATCTTAGTTCAATTAAGAAGATCGAAGATGCTGGTAGCTTTCAAATAATATGTGATAATCGTGAGACTGCCTCTCCGGTAGTAAGGATTTTATCTTTAATGGGGCTAAATTTAAAATTGGAGCAATTAACTGTTGCAGATTACGTTATTTCAGAAAGAGTAGGAATTGAAAGAAAATCCGCTAAAGATTTTAATGATTCTATAATTGATGGTAGATTATTTAAAGAATTAAGCGAACTCATGGAACATTTTTCACGACCAATATTAATTTTAGAGGGTGATCCCTTAAAAGATTCTAATATCAATGAAAATGCGCTTTATGGTGCAATCACTGCTATTATTATTAATTTAGGTATTATAATTTATAGAACAGAAAATTCTATAGAGACTGCTAAATTCATATATCAATTAGCGAAAAAAGAACAATCAATAACAAAATCAACATTAAAACTAAGATTTGATAAAGCACCAGTTGAAACTTCTCGGTTATTAGAATATATCGTTGCAGGAATACCAGGTGTAAATACATTGAGAGCAAAAAACTTATTGAAAGAATTAAAGACATTGCAAAATATTTTCTTAGCTGATATACCAGATTTAACCAAAATTGAGAACGTTGGAAAAAAAATCGCTCAACAAATTTATAAAATTAGCAGACATAAATATAAAAATGACTCCTAAATTCAGTTATTAATAATATCGTTAATTTATTAAAATAATAAAAAAGATTTTTTATATTTTCAATAATAATTTATAATATTACTGAATTTTATTGAATTAGAATAGAACTTCAAAAAAAGTTGAGCAAGAGAACTTATGATAAAATTTAAAGTCGTTGTTGCTGGAGCTAAGAATGTAGGTAAAACCAGTCTGCTTCGTCGCTTTGCTACTGGGAAATTTGAAAAATCAACCTTATCTACGATAGGTGTCGATTTTGAAACGAAAAAAGTAGTTGTGGATGACACAGAAATACTTCTTAATATTTGGGACTTCGCTGGTGAAAAAAAGTTCCGACTCCTCTTTCCTTCCTATGTTTCTGGAGCTTCTGGAGCTTTAATGTTATATGACATTACAAATGAAGATTCATTAAATGATTTATATGATTGGATTAATGTAATTTCTTCAGTACCGAACTCACCTAAGACAAAAATACTAATCGAAGCTAAGAGTGATTTAAAGAGAAATGTTAAACGAGAAAAAGGACTAAAACTTTATGAAAAGTTTAAATTTCAAGGAGAGTTGCTAAGTACTTCAGCAAAAACAGGTGAAAATGTTGAAAAAGCCTTTGAAATGTTGGGTAGAGAAATTCTTAAAAACTCTTTAAAGAAATGTTCGAATTGTGGAAAACTTTATCCTTTAGAATTAAAATTTTGCCAATATTGTGGTTCTAAAGCAAATTAGATATCTTATTTTGTCATTCTTTCATAGATTTATTAGCCTTTTCTTTCTTTAAAGTTGTTAAATATTAGTTAATTAATGTAGCTAAATATTTTAAAACAGTTTTTAGCTTAAAGAAAAATTTATTTACTACAATAAATAAAAAAAAATATAAAAACTACGTTCTAAGGTTGTAAAATTTGAATTATGATATTAACCTAGATATTCAAGAGATTCTAAAAAGGCTTAGGAAAGATAATATTTCATTTGAAGGAAAAACTATTTTAGTAACTGGTGGTGCTGGCTTTTTAGGTTCTTGGGTTTGTGATGTTCTGGTTGAACAAGGTGCACATTGTATCTGCTTGGATAATATATCTTCTGGAAAGCCTAAAAACATATTACATTTAATGGATAAAGATAATTTTCGTTTTATTAATCATGATATATCTTATCCAATATATTTTGGTATGAGCTATCACCCATTAGGTATATGCGTAGCAGACATTAAAAAAATTGATACCGTAATGCATATGGCGAGTAGAGCTTCTCCTTTTGAATTTCAAGAAGAACCTATATCTATTCTTAGAAGCAATACATTGGGAACATTAAACTCTCTGGGTATTGCAAAGTTCCATAACGCCATTTTCTTTTATACAAGTACTTCTGAAGTCTATGGAAATCCCCCAAAGGAAGTTATTCCCACACCAGAAAGCTATTTTGGGCATGTAAATCCTGTAGGTCCAAGAAGTTGTTATGATGAATCCAAACGCGCTGGAGAGGCTTTTATAAAAGCTTATGAACTTCAGCATAAAATGAGAGCAAAAATTGTAAGGATTTTTAATACATCAGGACCAAGAATAAGACATGGCCCTGCTTTTGGAAGAGTTATTCCTAATTTTATACATCAAGCTCTACATGATGAGGATATTACAGTATTTGGCGATGGATCACAAACGAGGTCTTTTATTTATGTAGTAGATGAGATTGAAGGTATACTTAAAATAGTATATAAAGATGAAGCTATCGGAGAAGTTATTAATTTAGGTAATAATAAAGAATATACCATTCTAGAAATAGCTCGTATTATAAAAGAATTAACTAATTCTAATTCAAAAATAGTTTTTAAACCATTACCTATAGATGATCCAATTTATAGGTGCCCTGACATTACAAAAGCTAAAAAAATTTTAAATTGGGAACCAACGACTTCACTAGAGGAAGGATTAAAGAAAACTATTGCTTGGTTTAAAGATAATGAACGAGATAACTAAGAAAAAAGAAAAAAATGATACTAAAATCTCTAATAAGCATTTTGAGATGGTAGTTAAAATTAGTCTGATTATTGGGATCATTATTGTTTCTAGTTTTATTGTATACTACTTATTAAACCCTGAACCTGGTTATGTTACATTTGGGATTTTAAATGAAAATCAAAAAGCAGAAAATTATCAAACCGAAGCCCCTATTAATGAAACTATTTCATTTTATCTAACTGTTGGGAATTATTTAGATAGAGAATTTATGTTTAGATTTAAAATTAAAAAGGGAAATAATAACACTGTCTTAAGTTCAACTGGTTCAAATGGAACTTTATATAAAACAATAGGAAATTTTACTTTAAATCCTAAAGAATTTCGAATATATGGAGAATATAATATATCATTTTCAGAAGAAGGGCAGAATCAGATAATTATTGCAGAATTATGGCAAATAAAACATGAAATTGAAGAATTATTTATCATTCATTACTTGCGATTAAATATAACTAGTTAATTTGCTCCTCCAATTACATTTACTAATCTTATTTTTACCCATGGAGCTTGAAATGCTCCATAAATCTTATAATCTTTTGATACAGCTTCAATATTCTTAAATAAGTCTATTAAATTTATTCCTATCATGGTTTCATTCAATGGATCCTTTATTATGCCATCCTCAATTAAATTTCCACGAAGTATCAATCCCGAAAAATCTCCTGTTGAGATATTTGGGGAATCTCCCGTATAATTCAAAAGAATTCCTCTTTTAATACTCTTAATAATTTCTTCTAATGGTATATCGCCTGGATTCATGATAAAATTTGTAATCCCAATTGAAGGAATTGCAATATAAGAACTACGAGATGCATTTCCAGTACTTTCTACTCCCTCTTTGCCAGCAGTATAACTATTATGCAATAATCCACTTCTAAGGAATTTTCCATTTTGTAATATTTTTTTGTTTTGACATGGAACTCCTTCATCATCAAATATCTGAGAACCAGCTGCATTATCTATTAATGCGTTATCTTCTATATTTAAAAATTCTGAACCTATTTTTTCACCTCTTTTATCAACCAAAAAACTTCTTTTATATTGAAAGGTCTCTGCGTTAATTGCCGCAGCAATAGGGCTAAGAATTAGACTTATTGTACCTTTTGGGGTTAAGATTAAAGGCACCTTCATATTTTTAACTTTTTTCCTATTAAGATTTTGTTTCGCATCTTCTAGAGCTAAATTGGCAACATTGATGGCATTTAACTTATTTAAACTTCTCTCTATTTGTCTTTCAGAACCTGAAGATATTTCTTTAGTTATATTATCCTTTACTATAATATTTGAAGAAATTAAACAGCTTGTTTCCTTTTTAGAGACATTTAACCCATTAGAATTAAATATGTACGTTTTTGAATAGTCTGAAACAAAGTTCCCAGATTGTGAAATTGCCAGATCGTCTTTTTTACATACATCAATTAAATCATTAATGTAATTTAAGGAATCTTCTATTTGTAGATATTTTAAATTCTTATCGTATAAATCTTTTACATTCGGATAATCTTTATATGGAGTTGGCAAATCCTTAAAATCTGGATCAGGTGAAGCTACTCTCATCATTTTTAGAGCTAATTTACAAACTTTCTCTATAGAACTTTTAACTAATTTGTTTGAATATGCAAAACCTAAGGCACCATTTCTGTTTATGACTCTAATTGAAGCTCCAATATCCTCTCCAACTTCACTATTCTTAATTGAGTTTTCTTCAATTTCAATATTGATATATTTATTTTTTTCAAAATAAATTTCTGCAGTTTTTACTCCTGAAATCTCCGATTCAATTATTTTGAAACAGAATTCTGCAAGTGAATTTATATCAGAATGTTTCATTTAATTCAATCCTCCAACAGTTACATTTTCTATGCGTATATAAGGTGCTCCATCACATACTCTAACAAGTTGACCGCCTTTTCCGCACATTCCTACGGAATAGTCAAATGTTTTTTTATTCCCTACTGCAGATATTTTGTTTAAAGCTTCAAGAATCATCCCGCTTAGAGAGACATCTCTCAAATTTTCTCTTTTTTCTCCATTTTTGATTTTATATGAACTTCGACATTTAAATTGAAAATTTCCTGTTGTTGGATCAGTATATCCATATTGAAAATCTTCACAAAGAATCCCATCTTTCGTATCTTCGATAATATCTTCCATGCTCCAATCTTTAGGTTCTAAGTAAGTGTAACCCATTCGTACTTGGGGTCTTTCAGAACTAGTGGGGGCCCTACCATGCCCATTAGGGGGAACATTCATCCTTGAGGAGGTCTCCAAATTATGTAAATAATTCTTAAGTACCCCATTTTCAATAATTACAGTCTTTTGAGAAGGAATTCCTTCATCATCAGTAAAATAACTACCAAACAATTCGTAAGGTAATTTAAACTGCTTTCCTTGACCCATTGATGGATGGTCTATAATAGAAACATGTTCTGAAGCTACTTTTTGATCAATCATCCCTTTCAAGACGCTTTCATTACTTAGCACGAGATCTGCCTCACACGCGTGTCCAAATGCTTCGTGTATTATTGTTCCTGTCAATTTAGGATCTGCAATAACGGTTAATTTACCTCCGATCGGAGATTTCGCACTTAATAATTCTACTGCTTCTTTAGCAGTTTTCTTACTTAAATTATGGGCTTTTTCAGTCTCTGCAATTTCATAACCTCCTACCCCCGCTACAGAGTTTGCAGATTTCTGGATAGTTCCATTCTTGTTAGCAAATACCATACAAAATAATCGTACAAAAGATAAATCTTGAATAATCTTGCTTCCGAAAGAGTTTAATAATAAGGTTTGAGAATGACCATCCATATAGAGAGTACGAGTATTTTGTATATAGGGTGAAAATTTGGATGCTATTTTCTCATGGTTTTTAACTACGTTTATTTTATCGTCGATATCAATTCCTTCTATTTCCTTTTTACTTTTACTTTTGTAGTTTTGGATAAGAGGGTCATTTTGAGCAATTTTAAACTTGATTTTTGTAAGTGATTCAGTAAGAACAGCTAATTTAATTGCTTTCTCTAATCCTATTTTAATAGACTCTTTTTTTAAATCTTTTAATACAGAAAATCCCCAACCACCATTTTTAAATGCTCTAATACCACAATTAACAATTTCAAAAGATGAAATTTCCTTACTTCTTTGATTTGTAAAATCTAAACTAGTTCCGTTATTAATTTCAGCTCTTATATCCCAATATTCAGCTTTATTGTTAGCTATTTGATTTAATTGTTTAATTAAATTTTCATCTATTTGTTTTATTTCATCCGAAATTTCCATCTTTCTTATAAGAGAGTTATGAAATGTGTTAATATTTATTTTAACTTATAGGTTATCAGTTTATCATCAAAATAAGAGAAGAATAGCTTAAATACCTTTCTTTTTTATGTGTGAAAATTCTTGCTTAATTCAATTCCCACATAATTCTTATCCTTCAATCTCTTAACTATTGAGATGGCGTCCCTTATAGTACATATTTTAGAAAATTTAGTTGAATTTTTAAAAGAAAATGAATGGTTGCATTTCCAACATTTCTTTGATTTTATTATTCTTCTACTATAATACCATTCCCCACAATTATAACACGTAAAAAAATAGTATTTACTTCTATTATTCATACAGTTTTAATTGATTATAAAGTAAATTATAATTAAATATAGCGATTAAAATTTCTAATTTTCTAAACTATTATTTTAATATTAATATCTTCAATAAAATAAGATATATTTCTTGATGTTTCATTATTTTAATTAAGTCCAAATAAAGAGAGATGGAAATATGGAACATAAATTTATTCATCCCATAGAAACGCGATATCGATCAGAAATGGCAAAAATATTTACAGAAGAAAAGAAATTAGAAAATTGGTTGAAAGTTGAAGCTGCATTAGCACAAGTCCATGCCGAATTAAATAATATTCCACAAGAAGCTGCACTTGAAATAATTAAAAAAGCAAATTTAGGTTATGTAAAATTAAAAAGAGTTAAAGAAATTGATAAAGAAATCCATCATGATCTGATGGCCATGGTTAAAAGTTTAGCAGAACAGTGTGAAGGTGATGCTGGTAAGTATATTCATCTTGGTGCCACAAGTTATGATATTGAGGATACTGCTACGGCTCTGCAATTAAGAGAAGCATTAAATTATCTTTATGATTCTCTACTAAATTTATTAAGAATCTTATTAACAATTTCAGAGGATAAAAAAAATTTGGTGTGTATTGGTAGAACGCATGGTCAACACGCAATTCCAACAACATATGGCATGAGATTTGGTGTATGGGCATATGAAATAAGTAGACATCTTGATAGGGTTTCTGAAATCCGAAATCGAATATCATTTGGAAAAATGTCTGGTGCAGTTGGAACTATGGCTAGTTTTAATGAAAATGGATTAACTATTCAAAAAAATGTCATGAATAAACTAGACTTAAAACCTGTACTTATCGCAAACCAAGTTATTCAAAGAGATCGACATGCGGAAGTTCTCTTTTTAACAGCTTTAATCGGACAAACTTTAGCTAAGATTGCAACAGAAAATAGAATTCTGCAAAAAACCGAGATTTCTGAGATGTTTGAACCATTTAAAGCAACTCAGGTGGGAAGTTCGACTATGCCACATAAGAGAAATCCTCATAAATCAGAGAGAATATGTAGTTTGGCGAGAATTTTAAAATCTAACGTTAATGTCGCGTTGGATAATATTATTTTAGAGGATGAAAGAGATATTACTAATTCTGCATCTGAAAGAATAATATTTGCAGAAAATTTCATATTGTTAGATTATATGATTGAACAATTAATTGGAAATCTAAAAGGCATTGAATTCAATGAAAAAAAAATTGAAGAGAATCTTAATCTTACGAGAGGTGCCTGTCTTACTGAAAAGATTATGGTTGAATTAGTTAAAAAAGGAATTGGAAGACAAGATGGTCATGAAATTTTAAGAAAAGCTTCTATAAAAGCTCGAGAAGAAAATTTATACATGAAAGATATTTTAATCAATAACCAAAAAATTAAAGAAAAATTCTCAAAAAAAGAATTAGATGATTTATTTGATCCGCATAAGTATATTGGGAAAGCTGTAGAACAAATCGAAAATTTAATTAAAGTTCTTAAAAATAAGTTTGAATTTTAAAAATAAAAAATGGAAGATAATAGCAATTTGTATGGGAAACTAGGAGTATCATCTAAAAAAGAAGATGTCCATAAGGCTTTAAAGTCGATAGATAAAGGTTTATTTCCAGGAGCGTTTTGTAAGATAGTTGAGGATATAGATAATCGAGGAGAATATTGTTCGGTTTTTCATTCTGACGGTGCAGGCACAAAAGCAAGTTTAGCTTATATGTATTATAAAGAAACAGGTGATATTTCAGTTTTTAAAGGTGTTGTACGGGATGCTATGGTCATGAATCTTGATGATTTTTTATGTGTTGGTGCAATAGGTAATATATTCTTTTCTAATAATCTTGGAAGGAATAGTAAGTTAATAAAAGCAGATGTTATCGAGACGATTATTAAGGAATATTATGATTATAGTGAAAAATTAAGTTCTTTGGGCTTAAATGTTAAGATGTGTGGAGGAGAAACTGCCGATATGGGTGATATAGTTAAAACAATAGCAGTTGATGCTTCCGCGTTCACAACTATGAAAAGAGAAGACATTATCGATGCCGCTAATATTAAATCCGATGATGTTATCATTGGATTAGCTAGTTATGGTAAAGCATCTTATGAAGAAGAATTTAATAGTGGAATAGGAAGTAATGGATTAACACTAGCTAGACATGGCATTCTTTCACATGAATATTATCACAAATATCCCGAATGTTATGATAAAAATATTAATGAGAACTTAGTATTTTTTGGTAATTATAAATTAACTGATGAGATCGATTCCCTTAATTTAAATATCGGTAAAGCACTATTATCACCTACAAGAACTTATGCTCCAGTCCTAAAAGATATTTTAAAAGAATATAGAAAAGAAATTCATGGAATTATTCATAATACTGGAGGAGGACAAACTAAGATTTTAAAATTTGGTAAAAGTATAAAGTACATTAAAAATAATCTTTTTACAATTCCTAAAATATTTGAGATAATTCAAAGATCCTCTGAAACTCAATGGAGAGAAATGTTTAGCGTCTTCAATATGGGACACAGAATGGAGTTATTATGTAATAATTCAATAGCACCAGAAATAATTGAAATTGCGAAAAAATACAAAATTGATTCCAAGATAATTGGATATTGTGAAAAATCTCCAATAAAAGGTAAGAACATCCTCGAAGTTAAATCAGAGTTTGGTTCTTTTACTTACAATTAGGAGTTTAATTAAATGTTTAAGAATTTAGATGTTATTTGTATTGGTGCTGCTCTTGTAGATATGATCGCTAAAATAGAAAGGCACCCTTTAGAAGATGATGAAGTATTTGTTTCAGATCTACAATTATTATCAGGAGGGGCTGCTGCCAATACTGCTTATGCCTGCTCAAAATTAGGATTAAAAACAGCTTTTATTGGTAAAATTGGTCGTAATGATGAATTTGGACTTAAAATTATAAAAGATTTTAACAAAGTCACACTGGACACAACTTTAATAAAATATTCAACAGAAGAAGTAACAGGGTCAGCATATGTGGCTATTAATGAAAAAGGGGATCGAAAAATTTACGCACATAGCGGAGCTGCAGATTTTCTTTCTGCAGATGATATAAACTTAAGGGATTTAGTTAAATCAAGAATAATTTTTTTGAGTAGTTTAAGGAATTTAGCACCATTTGAAAAAGCAGCTAAAATAGCTAAAGAAAATTATATACCACTTATTTTAAATCCTGGAATGTTAATAATTGACCAAGGATTTGAAAAAATAAAGAACTTATTTATAAATACTGACATTTTAATAATATCAAAAAGGGAATTTCAAAGTCTTTTTCATATAAGAGAAAAAAAAATAGATAAACAAATAATTGAAGATAAAGCGAAAATTCTTTTCAATTTGGGAATTAAAGTTATTATAGTAACAATAGGCAAAAATGGATCCATAATTTTAAATTCAGAGAGGTCTGAATTAATTAAACCAATCCATATCAAACATGTTATTGACACTACTGGTGCAGGAGATGCATTTTCTGCAGGATTTATTTATGGCTTTATTAAAAACCTTAGTTTTGAATTTGAGGATCTTAAATTTAATGTAATGATAGGAAATTTAGTAGCAGGTAAATGCATACAAGAATTAGGAGCTAGAAATGGAATTCCGACTCCCGACGGTTTAGGAATAAATCTTTAGATTGTTAAATAACAAAATTTATAATTTTTTAATTCAATAATTTTTTAACCATTTAAATTACGTGATTAGGAATGGTAAGATTAAATCAAAATAGGAAGAAAGAAATAGCCCTCAAAAGATTGCGGTTTTTTTATCAAGAAGTAATTTGGGCGTTCATTTTAATATTTATGTTTTTACTTATACCAATTTTTACAATTCCTTTAATAGCAAATGAGGGATCTCCTCTTTATGGCATATTATTTTACTCAGCAAGAGCGTTATTCGTAATGGTTGGAATCCCGTTAATATTTCCGCTATCTAATATATTATTTCAAACTCAAAAACAGAATGTTATAATTACTGAAGACGTTTCACCTGCATTTGGACACATAAGATTATATAAAATGACAAAAAAGAACGTTAAATATCAGATTCTTTATGGGATCTTAATATTCTCCTTAGTTTTCTTACCATTTGATTTTTTTTCTTATCTTTTAATCCCTAGATGGATCGAATATCAATCATTAAGCCTTACTTCTAGTACAACAAATAGATATTTAGTATCTGATAGTTATTTTATATTTTTAATTTCTGCAATCATAATTCAGTTTTCAGTAGCTATTGCTGAAGAAAGTATCTCCAGGGGATTATTAACGAAAAGAGGAAGTGAACATTTTTTTAACATATCTGCAGTGATAATATCAGCACTTTATTTTGGATTAGGACATTTTGCCTATATCCTAGATCCAATAAGTAGAGCATATCCCATTTGGTACCCATTTATGTTTTTTTTCCAAAGCTTTATAGTTGGGATAATTCTTTCCCTATTTGTATTAAGACGAAAATGGCTTTTCCCTTTAATAATAGCTCACACTCTTAATAATTTAATCTCTGCACATGTAGTTTGGAGTTTTTGGCAAGGTATTAGTTTTACACTTGTTGCTATATATTTATATTACCCCTTACTTATTACTGGGTTATGCTTGCTTGTATGGTTTTTTCCCTTAATTAAAGAAAGTCTTTCAACTGGATTCAATATGCTGAGTGGCTATTTTAAGACAGACCAAACAATTGAAAAAACTAAAGGTGACATTATTTTTCGAGTATTTATTGATATTATAATGGGATTACTACTTTTTATTATTGGTTTTATAGTCGCTGTATAGAAAGGTGTAATTTATTGAAATTGGGTATTATATCTGATACACATATAACTACTGAGTATGATAAAGATAAACTTGCATCTCTATTGAACCAACTCAAAGAAGTTTTTAACGACGTTGATGAGATTATACATGCGGGAGACATTTGTGAGGAATTCTTTTTAGATATGATCAATGAGATTGCCCAAACTAGATGTGTACAAGGAAATCTAGATAACATCAAAAATTTAGATAAATTCGCCAAATTTTCTGTAGGACGATATAATATTGGTGTAATCCATATATTGCCAGAAAATCTTGAAGATTTTGCTAAAAACAATAATATACAAATCTTAATTTTCGGGCATACTCACCAGCCTCTAATTAAAGGTACAGAATTCAACGTACTTCTTTTAAATCCGGGTTCTCCAACAATGCCAAAAGCTCCGCTTGAAAAGCCTGGTTTTAAGAAGCCCATAGCAAGGCCAAGCGTAATCACGTTAAAAATTGATGAGAATGATATTTTATCAACCTTCATTATTAATCTAAAACTTTAGGAGCTGATGAAAATTTCAATTGGCTTAGTTAAATCTACTAAGAAAAATTACTCAGATTGATATTTTTAGGTAGCTTTACAATATTTACTAATAAGATTGAATAATTTTAAATATTAAATTACTCATGTTATGAGTATTAGATAAATATAAGTTAAAACAATATTTTTTTTTACTTAAGGTAGTATCAAAATAATCTGTAAAGAGAGTGTGTAGATTTGGTAAGTAGACTTGATTTAGTACTCAAGGAACTTAATGAAAATGGTAATTTTCGAGCATCACTTTTTGCAACATCAACAGGATTAGTTTTAGCATCCCAAAAAGAAGAGAAAATCGATGAACGTGTAATAGCCGCTATGGGTTCGTTATTAAGTGATTCTGCCTATAAGGCAGCGGAGGAACTAGAACTATCTGAGATTTTGAGCATGAAAATAAAATATCGAAGGGATTATATACTTATGCGAAATATAATCATGCCAGATAATAAAAATCAATTTCTTCTAGCTGTATTAACAAAATCTCCCGAGAGTGATGATGTAGAACGTTATCTGGATCAACTTCTTGATTGGGCGGTTGATAATTCACAAGCAGATTTAGAAAAACTTTCAAGTTTATGATTATATTTCTCTTACTTTTTCTTTTTTTGTTAATTTCTGCCGAAAAGTATCTCAGTGATAAGAAACAGTTTGGAAAGGTCTTAATAGAGATTTATTATTAAAAATCATTATAAAATTCAAATACTTTTTCTGCTACTTGTTCTTCATAATTCCAATAAAAATGGTCAGCTCCATTAATAATTTCTTTTTTCTTTGGATCATTATAAAAGTTATAATTCTCCTCAAATCTTTCATAAGAGGCAATAGTGTCCTGATTACCTTGTATAAATAATTTTGGTTTATTAGATTGAGAGAGATCTCTGTACTTTGGTCCTACAAAGTCAAATGGAAATGATATAGCAATATAACCAATAATATTATCTGTATGGTTAATTACTGAACATCCTATTGCTGCTCCATAAGAATAACCACATATTATTATTCTTTCATGGTTTTTCTCATCTATTAGATAATCAATACAAACTTTAACATCACTTAATTCTCCAATTCCACCAGAATGAATTCCAGTTGATTTTCCAACTCCTCTAAAATTGAACCTTAAACAAGAAACTCTGTTTTTAATTAATTTATTATAAACTCCAGACACTACATTATTATGCATATTGCCACCATATTGGGGATGAGGGTGACAAATTAGAACTACTGGACTCTTTAGATCCCTATTAGATTGAAAATATTCCGCTTCCAATTCAATCTCGTTGTTTCTAATAAATAAAAATTCTTTTCCTACCATAATTTTTATTTAATTTTTAAACTATAATAATAATACTATAGAGGAATGTGTGAAAAATGAGTTATAATAGGATATTGATTGAGAAAAAAATCAGAGAGTTTTTGCAAGAAGATTGTATGTTTATTGATGTAAGTTCAAAAGTTATACCAGAAAAGGCTCACTCTTCAGCAAAGATTTTAGCAAAGAACGCAGGATATGTTTCAGGATTAGAGGAATTAAAGATGCTTTATACTCTGTTAAATATTTCTACAACATTTAAAATTGAAGATGGAGCAGAAGTGAATAAAGGAGATATTATTGTAGAATTAAGAGGAAATACTAGAGATATCCTATTAGGAGAGAGAGTAGGGTTAAACTTGATTACTCATATGAGTGCAATCACAACAACTGCGAGAAAGTACGTTAAATTGATAAAAGATTCTGGAAAAAAAGTTAAAATTGCCTGTACTAGAAAAACTATTCCTGGTATTCGTATTTTTGAGAAAAAAGCAGCAGAAATTGGACAAGCAGATGTACATAGATTTTCCCTTGATGATATGGTATTATTAAAGGATACTCATGTGAGATATTACAACGGAGATATTGAAAAATTATTAAAGGCATCAAAAAAAATAAATAGTTTTTCGAAAAAAATTGAGATAGAAATTGAAAATGTTGATGATGTATTAAAAGCTGCAAAGTTTGGTGCCGATATCATTATGTTAGATAACATGGGGCCAGATCAGGTGGAAGATGCCATTAATTTATTAAAGAATCACAATCTTAGAGATAGTGTTATTGTTGAGGTTTCGGGTGGAATAACTCAAGAAAATTTTATGGATTATCTACTCTCAGAACCTGATATAATAAGTTCAAGTGTAATAACTCAATTTCCTTCTGAACAAGTAGATTTTTCGCTACGTTTTGATTAGATCCAATTCTTAATCAATAACAATCTCTCGGATGGAACATATGACATCCTTAATTTTAGCTAATTCTTTATAAAGATCCTTAATAGTCCCAAATTCGCCTACTAACAGGAGTAATTCAATTTTTTTTTCTGCAATGCGCCAATCTGTAACAGTTTTTATAATTTGATGATATCGTGAGTATAATTCAGTGATCTGATCAATAATAATTTCTTTAAAAGGGTATACCAAACTCACTGTCATCAATCTATAACCTTCGAGATTTTCAAATTCTTCATGTTTTTCTATGAAGTTAATTATTGATCCTCTTAAAGCCTCACTTTTTGAACTAAATCCACTTAGGTTTCGAACTTTCTCGAATCTTTCTAGCAAATCATCACTGATTTGTAACGATATTATTGGCATTTTAAATCTTTATGATAATTTTTTTTAAAAATTATGATATACTTATAAAAACTTGTTAATAAAATTAATACTCTGATTTAATGATTTTGCAGAGGATAATTCGATAATTAAGGATCCTTTATAGCTATATTTTTTAAGGATATCAATGATTTCTTTAAATTTAATCTTACCAGTGCCTAATGGTGGGTGTGTATCAGAAAATCTCGAGAAATTGTCTACCAGATGGACATTTTTAATAGAATTATGATATTTTGCCCATAAATCATTCACATCACCCTTAGATGTGTAATAATGGCTAGTATCATAAGTAAAAAAGAGATCATCTCGATTAATAGTTCTATATATTTCTTCAATATTTTTACTGTCAGTCATTATATGGGCATCTCTAGGCATATTTTCCAAGCAAATTTGTAATTTCTGATGATTTATTGAATTCAGTAATTTATGAATAGCTATTTTTAGTTGTGCTTTATTAATTTCTCGAATTGAGCTTAACATAAAGTTTGCATAACCCGGATGGATCGTCATTATTCTAGCATCAATTTGATAACATATATTTACTGTATCTCTGCAGGATTCTATCGATGCGTTTGATATATGTTCATTATAAGAGCATAAACTCAAATCGATATAAGGTCCATGAACTTGTTTTTTTAACTTGAATGAATTTACCATTTTAATAAATTCTTGTTTGCTTTCAATATCAAATACTTCAGGAGGATCTATTACTAATTCAACAATTTCTACTCCTTGTTTTTCAGCAAAATTGAGGCATTTTTCTGAAGCTTTAACTAGTAAATCTTTAAGATTCGTAAAATTCTGTGTTCTAGCTAAATCAATAAGATGTCCTAAGGTGCTTATACCTAAATTCATATGTTTCACTTAAATTTTATATTTTAATTATACCTTTTTCCGCATATGGCGTGGATAATTGGCAAAAAGACTTTCAAAAAGTTTTTCAAAGCGAACTAGATGTTCATTTGATATAATATTTGGTTTTCCTATTTGCAGAGCCCCCCAATACATTTTGGCAAGTTTTTCAACTAATTCAGCAAATTTGACCGCGTGGTCTATTGATTTTCCACAAACAATAACACCATGGTTAGCTAATAACGCAGCATTCTTTATACCTAGAGCTTTTAGTGCTACATCTCCAATTTCTTTTGTATGAGCCTCTCCAAACTCAGAAACATCAACAGATCCACCTATAAAAATATACATCTCTTCCATTATAATTGGAATATTTTTTCGTACAATTGAGAGGGTAGTTGCAAAAGGAGAATGTGTATGAATTACTGATTGAACTTTTGGTCTTGATTTATATAATGCAATATGCATCTTTGCTTCTGTTGAAGGCAATTTTCCAGCACTTAAAGGTGTTCCTTCAAAATTTAGGTGGACGATCTCTTCTTTTTTGAGAGTATCATATTGATTAAATGAAGGAGTGATAAATAATTCTTCTTTTTTACCGTTTCTAACACTTACATTACCTTCTCCTGCTTCTACTAATCCTTTAGTAAAAATTGCTCTTGCTCCTTTAATAACTTCTAAACGAAGTTGATCTTCTTTATTTATAGTCATAAATTAGATAATTAAATTTCTATTAAAAATATATTTTGAAATTATTTCTCCTTGAATCTCTAAAAAAGATCTGTTTCATATTTATTTATATTAAATCATGAAAGAGTTATTTTTTAAATTGCTTATTTTAATTATAAAATTTAGCTAAGAGCCTATTGATATCAAAACTACTAAATCTATAAAAAAAATATGAATCGCATCATTTTTCATTGTGATCTTGATTGTTTTTTCGCTGCTGTAGAAATTAGAGATAATCCCCAATTTAAAGGTAAACCGGTTATTATTGGAGCTGATCCTAAAGGTGGAAAAGGAAGGGGAGTAATCTCAACCTGTAATTATGAAGCGAGGAAATATGGTTTACATTCAGCAATGCCTATTTCTCAAGCTTATAAAAGATGTCCACATGGAGTTTATTTAACACCAGATAGTAGGAAGTATTATAAAGTTTCAAGAGAAGTGATGGATATTCTTGAAACTTATAGCGAAGAATTCCAGAAAGTGGGAACAGATGAAGCATACTTAGAAGTAACAAATATTACAAATAGTTACGTTAAGGCAGAAAGAATCGCTAAAAAAATTCAAAAGGAAATCATTAGTAAGGTTGGTATTACAATATCTATAGGTATTGCACCAACGAAATCTTTAGCTAAAATCGCTTCTGATGAAAATAAACCTAATGGTATTACAATTGTTAAACCTGATAATATACATGAATTTTTAAAAGATATGGATATTACTCGCATTCCAGGTATTGGAAAAAAATCAAAAGTATATTATTATAAAAATGGAATAAGAAAAATTGGAGATATCATAACTAAACCTTTATCAAAAATAATGGAGTTATTTGGTAAGCACGGAAATTGGATTTTGAAAGTAGTGAATGGATTAGATAACCGCCAAGTAAAAGAATTTCATGTAGATAGGAAATCTATAAGTGCTGAAAGAACGTTTTACTCAGATACTGATAACTATAATGAAATTTTGTCAAGGTTTGAAGAAATTAATGAAATTATTCACAAATCTGTTATAAAACACCAAATAACTTACAAGACCGTTACATTAAAGATCAGGTTTGAAGGGTTTCAAACATTTACTCGTTCTAAAACCCTTCCTTTTCATATTCAAGATAAAGATTATGTTTTAAACATTATATTAGACTTATTTCATGAATTTTCTAATAGTAAAAAAAAAGTAAGGCTTGTGGGAATTAAGTTATCAAATTTTGAAAGAAATTCAAAAACAAGACAGACTAATTTGGCAAAATATGCACTCATCTGATTCATTTCTTATTCTAATGATCCTGTTTGTATAAATCTAAAATTTTTTTATGAAAAATGCCATTTGAAGCAATAATACCTGGGGCACTCCATATACATTTTTCTTTTTTAAATTTTAAGCTTTCCCCGTTTAAATCTGTGACATCCCCTCCCGCTTCCCTTACAATTAAATCTCCAGGCATAAAATCCCAAGTGAATGAGTGGTCTACGTCTAATGGTTTAATATAAAGATCAGCAGAACCATCAGCTACCATACAAAATTTTGCCATACTATCAATTTGAATGAAGTCCTTAATTCCTATTTTCTCTGCAAAATTTAGAACCCAAGGCTGATCATAATGTAAAGAGTGACATAATCGAAATTTTGGTAAATCTTCATTTTGACTAATAAATATTGATTTAAAATTTTTATTATTATACAATACCTGAGCACCTTGACCTTCTTCAGCCCTAAAAATTGCTAATGATCTGTTGTTATAATTTGGCACGGCAATAGCACAAACTTTTGGGATTGAATTTAACATAAATCCAACGCCTACAGCGTAAGTCAAACCTTTTTGGTATCCAATTGTTCCATCGATAGGATCAATCGTCCATTGTCGCTTTGAAGATTTACCACGAAATTTAAGATTTTCTTTTAAATTCTCTAACTTTTCTAATTTTAAATCAATAAGACATTTTATAATCAGGTTTTCTGCCTTTTTATCAATTAAATCAATGTTTTCCTCTTCTGCTATAATTTCGTCACCTGGAAAATTTTGTTTTAATTGGGAAATGATATAGATTTGAGACGCAAAATCTGCTAACGTAACAGGTGATTGATCAGACTTAGAGTATGAAGTAAAACCTTTTTTTCTAAACCATTCTGTAATCTTTGTTGCTTTATCGACTAGCTCCACAGCTAAATTTAATTCTTTTTTAAAATTTGACATGATATACTTAATCCTAATATGTTTAATTATAAAATCATCGAATTATAGCTTTAATCTCAAAAATATAACCTTCTAAAGAAGTCGATGGTTTTTTTAGAATATCCATCTGATTTGATTTTCTAATTAATTCATTTTCAAGATTATATTCATCCAAGAGCCAAAGCAATTTGTAAATTTCAATTTTTTTCTTAAATTCTGAATCAATTTTATAAAATTTTGAATAGGCATTATAGAAAGAATTATAAAATGAAGGATTATTTAAAGGTTTTAAAATCCAATAATCAATTTTAATGAAATCTTTAGCTCTACTCCCAACACACCAATTATCGAAATCTACAATACCATTTATTTTAATTGCTCCTAATTTATCTTTCACAATAATATTTTGACTTTTAAAATCGTTATGTAGAAGGACAAATTCTCTTTCATCCTCAATTAATGCTTTATTATCTCGAATATAAGTCTTAATATCATTAATAAAGTCAATCTTGTTTTTCTTTGCTTCTTGAATTTCATCTTCTAACTCATTTTCAAAGTCCTCTATAAAAGAACTCTTCAAATTTTTACCAATATTATTAATATTTGCGTAAGGGGCATCAAAACCTACTTCATGCAGTTTACCTAAATGATATCCTAAGTTATTAAACAGATCGAAAAATTTCTTAGTGTTTAAATTTTTCCCCTCATTTATGTATAGGTTTATAAGTTGAAAGAGAGGTTTACCTCGTATATAATCTTGCACTGAGAAAATATAAGGTACTGTCTCTTTAGTTTCATCATAAAATATTAGGTTACTAACTGGAATTATTGGAAGTTTTTCTTTAGTAAACACATAAGAACCAGATCTTATATTTAATATTTCTTTTACTTTAACTCTTAAATTAGTATCATATGGATTTAGAGTGTTATCTAAAAAGGGATATAGTAGCTTTTCCTTTATTAGATTGTTAAATTGGGAATAAGGACTCGTGTGAAATCTAAAAACTAATTGGTTATTTTCAAAATTTACTCGATAAACTGTATTAGCATCAAGTATATAAGGTCCCTTAATTTTTTTTACTTTACCTTGTTTAACTAAAACATCTATTTTTGAAAAGGTATCAATAATATCGCCAAATTGGTAAAGATCTTTTTCACTTATAAAATATAGTTGATATATAAGTTTCTGATTTAATAAATAATTAACTGTCGCTTCGATTCTTTCTTTACTTATTGAATCAATTTGAAATTCAATTATTCCATCAATATAATCTGGAATGTCCGTAGATTTTGAGATTAAATCCTTATATAAGTATAAAAAAGCGTGCTTTAAACCAATTTTCTCCTTAAATTGATTGCCCTTGACTTCATAGATTTTATTCCTAAAATCATTTATTTGTTCATGCAATTGGAAAAGTTCTAAGATATTATCTTCCAGTGCATATTTATATAGTTTTGAGTGCATATTACCTAGATTACTAATACTAGAGACTATTCCGGTATATTTTCTCTGATTCAAAGGTACTAATTGGAAAAAACTATGAGCATATTCTTCTAATCCACAAAAAATAGAAAAATTGTTGTTTAAAAATTGAAGAAAAGATTTGCATTTTTTGATATTGTAAAATGAATCATTTAAACCTTTCAAATTTGTGAATTTTATTAATTTTTTCAACAATTCTGGTTCTATCTCATTTTTAGAAAATTTTAAAGGATTATTTATTAAATAAATCTGATTTTTGGGGTTAATTGAACTTAAGATATTTTCAAAATATGATATTATTATATCAACTGGTTGCTTTTCTGAAATTGGAGGAGATATCATGAAGTTTAGATTATCAAATTTTTTACCAATAGTTTCAATCTGGTCAATTACTTCATCTATTTCATCTCCATAAATACCGATAAGTAAAGGAATCTTATTTTCTGTTACTTTTGTGGCTATTTCGATAAATTTTATTTTTTCTAACTCAGAGAATAACTCACCATCGCCAATATTTCCAAAAAGAAGTAGATTATTTGCTTCATTTGTTAGAATATGTCGAAGAAGAAGAGAGTTTAAATATTGGTCAATTTTCATATCTTTACTATAAAAAGTTAAAGTATTGCAGATAACACCATTAATAGGTGGCATTCTATCCTCCTCTTCGTAGATTAGAATTATAACTGAATTTGCTTTTTATCATTTATAATCTTTAAAATTTAATATGATTTTTGGAGATTATTTTAGTAATCATAAATTTTTAGTTGTATAATTGCTTTTGAAATAATCACATTTAAAACCAGAATGAATTTTACATATGTTATTGAGAAGTGATAAAAATATTTTGCAAAATAGATAATGTAGATATACCAATAGTTTCCACGGGGACTTCTCCATTTATAGGCGCTGGTCAATTCGGAACTAATGCATATATATGGCGTAAAAGGTTCTTAAATAATCCAGATGCAATGATAGAGATCTTAGAAAGTAGTTATAATAAAGGATCACGTGGAATTGAAGTGATCCCTAGTGGAAGAATATTAGATGCGGCAGTGGTTATGAGTGAGAAATATGATGATTATGTTATAACAGGATCAACATATCCAGGGAAAGATACTAGAATTGACAGCTTGATTGAGATCGGAGCAAAACTAATTTTTGTGCATGGTAATATTTCTGATGATAGAGGGCAAGAATTGATCATCCTTTTGGATGAAATTTCTGGATATGGAATAATTCCAGGGATAGCAACCCACGATCCATTACAAACTATTTCATTTTGTTTAGAAAACTCTTTAAATGTGAGAGCATTTTTAATACCTTTTAATGCGATTGGTTTTTTAATGGGAAATCAAAAGAAATTAGAAGAAATTGTAGATAATACAAAAAATGTTTATTTCATTGGTATGAAAACACTTGCAGCGGGTAAAATAAGACCTGACTATGCATTTCAATACATTAGCAATCATAATATATGTGCTGTGACAATAGGAATGGTTTCTCAAGAACAAGCAGTAGAATCAACTAAAATAGCCTTAAAATCATATGAAGGCACATTAAAATAATAAAGAAATAATAGATTGAGATTCTATATTTTTTTAGAATCTTTAAAAATTTCAAAAATATCCATTTCATAGTCTATAGTATCTTCCGGTAATAAATTTGGATCTTTTATTAGCTTAGCTAGATAATATATTTTAGCGCCTCTCTCAAGATATTGTAATACAGTATATGCTCCATCTAAATGACTACCACAACATAAATTTCCATGATTTGCTAGCAAAACGGCATTTCTTTCTTCAAGTACTGCAAGTACACCATCTGCTAATTCTTCCGTGCCTGCTTCTCCATATTCAGCGCACATGACTTCACCGCCTATATAAGGAACAAATTCTTCAAAAATGGGTGGTATCGATAACTTTAATGCACTTAGAACAGTAGAATAAATACTGTGAGCATGAATAATTGCATTTACATCAGCTCTTTGTTTGTATATACTTAAATGCATCTTTTTCTCAACTGAAGGATTTCTTTTACCATCTATAACTTTACCTTCCATATCTATTGTAAGGATATCTTCAGGTGTCATTTCATCATAACGAACGTTACTTGGAGTTATTAATACAAATTCTTTTTCATCATCCTTTACTCTAACACTGACATTACCTGCTGAGCCTATAACATGCTTTTGAATTAATAATTCTTTACATAAATCTACAATCTCATTTTTAATCTTATTGACTTTATTAGTATCAAAAATTTCTTTTTTGTCTCCTTCTTGAAATACTTCTGGATTCAAAATATATTGAGGTCTTTGGTTATTAAACCATTTTTTCAAATCGTTTAGTAGCAGGTTTGATTGTCTTTCAATTACTTCCTCTGTATTTCCTCCAATATGGGGAGTGATTATTGCGTTTTTTAATTCAATAAATTCGTTATCTTCATCAATAGGTTCAAGAGGAAATACATCCAGAGCAGCACCTCCGATTTTATTCTCATCTAATGCCTTATATAATGCATCGTAATCAATAATACTCCCTTTAGATGTATTTATTAAAAAAGCGTTTTTTTTCATCATAAAAATTCGTTGTTCATTGATCAAGTTCTCATTTTCATCAGTTGCCATAGTATGGATTGTAATGAAATCAGAATTTTTCATTAAGTCATCAATTTCAACTCTTTTACCATATAATTGAATAACTTCTTTGTCTAGATAAGGATCATATATTAGAAATTCTACGCCAAATGGTTTTAGCCTATCTGCTACTCTTCTTCCTATTTGACCTAGACCGATAATTCCAATAGTTTTACCTTTTAATTCTGTACCTTGAAATTTATTTAAGTTTTCAACAAAATCTTCAAATTCAATTATTTCAAATTCATCAGAATGAATTATTCTATCAACATTATGCAATTTTCGCGCTAGCATCAGCATAAATCCAATTGTGAGTTCTGCTACTGCATCAACATTTCTAAGTGGAGTAAAAAGAACTGGAATCTTATTTTTTGTTGCTGCTTTTAAATTAACATTGAAAGGATCGCCTCTACATGATATAATAAGTTTTAGATGAGTTTTGTCAAATATTTCTTCCTTCTTTAAATCATCTGCTTCAGTTATAAAAATATCATAATTAGAAAGCTTTTCTACAAGTTCTTTTACATCAAAATATATAATCCCTGTTTCTCTCCAAGGTTCATATGTGATTTCACATAATTCCTTCAATTCTTTTAAACAAGAATCTGTAATTTTTGCAGTTATAAGTGCTTTCATTTTAATCATTCTTTTATAATGTTAATTTTACAAAGATATACAATATATTAGAAATAAAATTCGAATAAAAAAATTAGTTAAAACATTAGACTTCGTAGTTTCATTAAACTTCTTATATTTCCTTCCACTATTTTTATTTTCCCATCAGAATATGCCTTAACAGCACCTAATTCTTTATTGAATAAATCAATCATAACAGATTCTCCTACAAAATCAATTTTTACAGGGGCCGTATCATCTCCAGTGTGATCTTTTATTTCTATTCCCTCACCTTTATTAATTAAAAACAAAACTTTTCTTTCTGTATCAATAAATCTCAATTGGATGGGATCATCATACTTAACTAATTTTTTTCTTACCTTTTCATTATTATAATAACGGTTTTTTATTTCTTCTAAACATTCGTCGATTTCTTTGAAATCTGTCATTTCTTTCACATTTTTGGTTATTAAATTATAATTAATTTAATAAAATTTCTTCTAATTATAATTAGATCCTAAAATGTAATAAAGAATATCTATAATACCTTTAAAAACCATTTTATCAATATAATAAAATTCTGATTGATAAAAACAATTTTTAATTGATCTAAATTCATATATTATAAAAATATTCTAATAGAAGAATAAAAATATTGAATTAATTGAACTAACTTGAGAATTAACGACTTAATTTTTGAATTTTCTAATGAAGGTCGATTTGAGGTTTTCAAAAGTTTATACAAGGGAAGAAAAAGACACAATCAATTGGAAAAAGAATTAAAGATTAGAGGATCAGAAATATCCCGCCATATAAAGAGGCTTATGGAGAAAAATTTAGTCAAAAAAACCTTGGACAATCAGTATGCAATTACAAATATTGGTAAAATGTTTATGGATGTATTAGAGCTCTTTGAAGTATCTTTAAAGTATGAGGGTTTTTTTAATAATCATAATATTGATATTTTTCCTCTTAATTTTATCTTACAGTTAGGAAGTTTAAAGTCTATAAGTATTAACAATGGTACTATGCAGAATATAGAACTTTGGTCAGATATGATTAAAAAATCTGAAAATTTTATATTAGCAATCTCAGATCAATTTCAGGATTCAATATTACCTGCAGTTGAAAGGAAAATTAATAATATAAATATTAAGATCAAAGCTGTAGTAGATAAAAATGTTTTAGCTACAAAGGGATATGAAAAACTGGAAAACCGCCATGCTTTTTATCAAAAAATTAACATTTCACAGAATATTCTTATGATGGATCAAATTGATTTCTCACTTTTAGTTACTGATAAAGGAGCTATATTATTTTTAAGTAAAGAAGGAAAGATAGATTATAGTGAGTGTTTATATGATGATAATGAGAATTTTATACAATGGTCAAAAGACTTATTTAATTGGTATTGGAATAAAGGTGGTAGCATTAAATCAATTATAAATAAGGATAAGATATGAATTCTAATGATAAATCTCTATAATTTACTTATCTTTGTCTTTAAATTTTTCCATTCTTTAAAGACTTTCTTGTATTTATTTGAATTTTGAGTTTCATTTGTGAATTTTTCAAATCTTATCAGCTTATCCACAATACTCCTATAGTCAGGGTATAAATTTAAACCCATTAAGACGTTCATTGCACATCCAATAAAAGCAGAATCTTTAATTTGAGGAACTTTAATTTCATGATCAAGAATGTTTGAAAGAATTTTACAGAATTCATGAGATTTTGTCATTCCTCCAGCACAAAATATTTTTGGTTCTGAACTAGAAAAATGAAGTAAAGCTTCAAAATTTTCAAGAATGCCAAAGCAAATTCCCTCTATAACACTTTGAGCAAAGTTTTCTAGTCTTGGTAATTCCTCACCAATCATACTAGGAGGAGGAAAAATAAAAACTCCTCGCTTAATTGAAGTTTGATCTTTTAAAGCCATGAGTTCGGGTCCCAAAAAAGCATAGGTTGAACTTATTCCTGGTTTGCTTTTGCTTATTAGATAATCCATGATTTCATTTGTATCTCCCTCTGTGTTTGAAATAAAAGCATTTTTGAACCAATCATAAGCCCTCCCTGTACCTCCAGTACTTGCTTCAATCAACCATTTATCTTTAATCACATGACACTCTGTCCAAAAATTTAGAGCAGTATCAATTATTGGTTTATCTACAACTAAATGTAGCGGAGCTGTAGTTCCTAGACTAATTCCAATAGTTCCATTTTCAATTACACCCATACCTAATAAACTAGCTTGTGTATCACCACAACCTTTAAAAACTGAAACCTTTTGTGTTATACCAAATTCATTTATAAGTTCTGTTTTTAATTCTCCTACAAATGTATTTGGGTCAACAATTTCAGGGAGTATTTCTGGATTTATATCAAAAACATCTAAAATTTCTTGACTCCACTTTTTTTTCCTTATATCAAAAAGGAGAGATTCTCCAAGAGAACTATAATCCGTATAGACCTCTCCAGTTAGTTTATAAACAATCCAATCATCTAGCATTAGAATTTTGCCAAAATTTTCATAAAGTTCTTCTTTCTCTTCCCTAAACCATAATAATCGAGCTAAAGTAAACAAAAAGAATGGACTATGTGCTGTTATATTGAATAATTCTTCTTCAGAAAATTCATCTTCTATCAAATAAGCTGAATCAATACCTCTCATGTCAGTGTTAGGACCTCCGTAAATCTCATTTCCTTGCTTATCTAAAAATACTGTAGCCATTCGCTGTCCACAGGAAGAAATCCCAATGATACTATCTGGTTTATTTTCTTTAACAACAGTTTTTATACCAATTTTAATCTTCTTCCATATCTCATTCATATTAAAACTCTTAGCAAAACCGTTAATATCTTCATCAAGGGAATGATAATCTTGAACTGAAACTGTTTCTAATTCCAATTCATCAGAAATTATACCAACTTTGACTTTTTCAGAGGATATATCAATCGAAAGTATTTTTTCAGAATTTCCCATATTTAATTATCTCGTTATAATCTTTTTGGGTTTTGTGCATCCAAAAAATTATTGAAGGTGGTTAGATAATAGAAAATTCTAAGTTAGATATTTTCTTACTACCTCACCACGCGGTTCTTTCTCTTCAAAAAGAATAGCTTGAAAAGAGTAGATCTTTGTATTTTTGTCTTTCCATGCATTCTCTTCAAGCCAAGCTTTTGAACATGTATGAGATAGAAATGTTTCAACATCCCAATTTCTTCCATGATCTACGGGAACTTGAGGGAGAAGTAGACCTCTTCTCATCCCTTTCTCGGCTATAAGTCCATCTCTTCCAATAACAATTTTATCTCGATAATCTTTTGGATCATTTACCTCAAGCAGTTTTGGTGGAGTTAAAATAGATAATTCGATTATAATCTTATCCATCTCATCTAAAGATACAGAAGGAAATCTAGGGTCTTCAATTGCTGAACTTATAGACACACGGTGGATTACTTCATATAAAGTATAAGTAGGTTCAATATAACCAATGCATCCTCTTAATGGGTTTCCAATTACATTATACTTATTCAATGTAACAAAAGCACCGTACTTATTAGAAAATTTATTTTTTATAATATCAGGAACAGGAATTTTTCGGTTATTTGTCAGAAAAAATTCAATGTTATCTCTAGCGAATTTTATTAACATTTTGCCATCTTCTAGGCTAAATTCATCATTATCAGGCATTTTAACGTTCTTTAATCGTTTAATTTAAATATAATTATGCTGCTTAGACATATATATTTTATAGCATACGTTTAATAATTTTTCCACTTGGAATATTATTCTCAATGTTGATTTCTTTTCCATATAAAAAAACTTTCCAAATTTGAACTTTGGTAACAAATTTCTCAAATGGAGAAAATTTTGCTTTAGTTTTAAAATTCTGAGGATTTATCTTATATTCTGGAACTTTATCAACAATAATTAAGTCAGCATCGTATCCTTCTTTAATAAAACCTTTCTTGTTTAAATTAAAGGTTTTTGCTGGATTTTCTGAAGCAACTTTAACAAAAATCTCTAAAGGTAGTTGATA
>JBHLRA010000008.1:0-1995 GCA_048883045.1 Candidatus Thorarchaeota archaeon
TTTTTTAAGAATTCCTTTTTTAGACTTAGGAAGGTCTCTTTAGGCTTTGTTAAGTCAAACACTAAAAGAGCACAATCAATATTGGCATATAATGTTGGATTAAAAGGATTAAATGATTTTTGACCTCCCGCATCCCAAACTGTAATATTTACAGTTATATCCTTTTCTTTTATATAATATTCTTTTTTGGCTGTATAGTTCCCAATTGTAGGTAAGTATTGTTCAGGAAATTCTTTTCCTAAATAAGTATTAATAATAGAAGTTTTCCCTACCTGAGCTTCTCCTAATAAGACCAATTTTAAATTAATAGTTCATTCCACCTTATTAATCGCCTAAAAAAAAGACAAAGAATTTTTAATTATAGATTTCTGGCTTATGAAAACTCTAATGTATTTTTTGATTTATTAAAACAAAAACAGAACTTATATTTAAATATATTTCATTAAGCAATCTTGAGCCCTTATTAGACGTGATTCTAACAATTTATATTATCAAAAGAAATTTTTTTAGGGGATTTAAGTATGATTAATCGTTTTTAAATCGGTAAAAGATTTAAATTCTTTTCTTATTTCTCACTATCAAGAATATAAAGTTATTAAGAATAATAAAACACTATGAAAGGGGTATAAGCAAATGGGTTTAAAGACTAATATAACTGAAATGCTCGGAATAAAACATCCAATAATTGCCGCTCCTATGGGTCCTTTTTACACTAAGGAATTATCTGTTGCAGTTTCTGAGGCGGGTGGATTAGGAATATTAAGCCATACAAATCTCTTCGGGAAGAGTAGTCTAGAAGAAATGAAAAAAAATATGGAATTTGTGGTCGAACATACTGATAAGCCTTTTGGTTTTAATGTGCGGACATCTAGATTGCAATTAGATGCTCCTGGGCTTTGTCGAGGAATATCAAGATTTATCATGGAAAATCAAAAAATCAAGGAACAGTGTGTTTATGCAGTAACTAGTGCAGGTTCACCAAAAACATTACCAAAAACAAAATCATTTATAAGATTAAAAGAAAGTGGATCCAACATTAAACATTTTCACGTTGCTCCAGCTTTATGGCTTGCTAATAAGTGTATTGATGCAGGAGTTGATGGTGTTGTATTAACTGGATATGAAGGTGGAGGCCATCAATCCTATGAAAAAATAAGTACATTAGTCCTCATTCAACAAGTCAAACGAGAGCATCCAGAATTACCAATTGTGGCATGTGGAGGTTTTGCAAGCGGAGAAGGTTTAGCTTCAGCATTAGCATTGGGAGCGGGAGCAATTGCTATGGGTTCAAGATTTATTGCTTCAAAAGAGAGTGAGTTTCATGAAAATTACAAAAACATTGTACCCACTGCAAAATCAACTGATACTATATATGTAACAGGAGTGCTTGGTCCAATACGACTTTGGAAAAATAATTATTCTCTGCATCATGGGGTTGTTTCAAGTAAAGATGAAAAACTAGCCTTAGAAGCAAAAATAACTCCAGCAATGGCATTGGAAGATCAGAAATTCTATGAAATAACATATGATGGAAATATAACTGAGGGAGCAGTCCTTTTAGGTCAAAGTATAGGGATGATTAATTCGGTAGAAAGCGTTGAGGACATTATTGATGATATTGTTAAAGGCGCAGAAAAAAGGTTAAAAGAAGCTTATTCATATATTCTTTAAATATTATTCAAGAAATACTTAAATTTTTTTTTTCTTATTCTTTAATATTTGAAAATGTAATCTAAATTAAAGAAAAAAATAAAATTGCTTAATTATCTTAGCATAGTTACTTATATCAAATATGGAGGTGTTCATTATAGGAATATATGATGAGGATGAGGATATTGTGTATTGTGAAAATTGCGAAAAGAAAATGCGAAAAAAAGTAGCAATTTATGTAGGTGGAAGACCTTATTGTAAAAAGTGTTATCGAGACGCCGAGGAATATGAGACTATTGATGTATATGAGGATGATTACGATGAGGAGGAAGATGACGATGACGA
>JBHLRA010000008.1:2095-34379 GCA_048883045.1 Candidatus Thorarchaeota archaeon
TATCGAGACGCCGAGGAATATGAGACTATTGATGTATATGAGGATGATTACGATGAGGAGGAAGATGACGATGACGAAGATGATAATGACGAAGATGACGATGACGACTATGATTAACTTTTTTTAATTAAGTAGAACTTTAATATTAAGAAAATTAAAATATGTGAAAAAATAATGTTATTGACTACAAAAATCCTTCTTAAAGATTTGCTATGGCCGGAAAGTCCACGGTGGCATAATAATAAGCTTTGGTTCTCTGATATGGATGCTCATAAGGTAATGACAGTAGATCTAAATGGAAATACGGAAACAATATTAGAAATACAGAACCGGACTTCTGGGTTGGGTTGGTTACCTGACGGAAGATTATTAGTTGTTTCAATGGAAGATTGTAGAATACTTCGTCTTGATCCTGAAGGAGTAAAAGAACATGCAAACTTGAGTGATGTTGCCACATTAAACTGCAATGATATGGTTGTTGACAGTAAAGGGGGAGCATATGTAGGAAATATGGGTTTTGATTTTTTTAGTCCTAAACCAAATTTTACTCCAGCCGAAATAATTCTTGTAACTCCTGAAGGAGATGCTAGGATTGTCGCTGATAACATGGCTTTCCCAAATGGGATGGTTATTACTCCAGATGGCAAGACTCTTATTGTTGGAGAGACCTTTGCTGTACGCCTTACTGCATTCAATATCATGGAAGATGGTTCTCTTACAGATCGTAGAATATGGGCTAATCTTAAGACAATAGCTCCTGATGGAATATGTTTAGATGCTGAAGGTGCTATTTGGGTTCCCGCTCCAGGACGCCATAGAGTTGTACGTATTCTTGAAGGTGGTAAAATCACTCATAAAGTAAAAGTTGAAACAGATGCCTATGCATGTATGCTTGGAGGACCTGATCGTGATATACTCTTTATAGCAACATCTACTGCTGAAAGAGTAAAAGGAAAGATAGAATACGTTAAGGTAGATATTCCAGGGGCTGGACTTCCTTAACCTTTCCTCTATAAAAATATATCTTATCATAACAAAAAAATAAATATAAGAAAATGTCAAATAATAGGAAAGAAATTGGTCCATATGAATACATGGAGTATTTTAAAAGAAATACAGCTTTAATGGTTTCAATGGATAAAGATGGAAAACTTAATTTGATGGCTTTAGATTGGAAGAGAATTGAAGATTTAGATGGTCAGCCCGTTGTCAGAGCACAAGTTGCGTATAGCAGATATACTTATAAATTACTAACTGAAGGAGTAAATGAATTTACTGTGAATATACCACCAGAAAATAATTATGATGTTATAGACATAGCTGGCTCATATTCAGGTAGAAATACTGACAAAATCAAAAAAGCAGGATTAGAAACTATTCCAGGAAAAATGACAAAAGTACCTACCATAAAAAATAGTATTTTAAGCTATGAATGTAAAATAATTAATACTAGTAAATCAGATTTGAGCAGTCATCATTATTTTTATGGAAAAATTCTAACTGCTTATGCTTCTAATGACATAACTAAATAACTTATTCATTTTTCTTTTTCACAAAAGCACGCTGTAGAATTTAAAATCTCTTCACCACAAGAACATTTTTTTGGATGTCCATATCTCTGACAAATTTTATTTATTATATCACATGAAAAAAGTAGATTGATTTTTTCACATTCTACATGGGCATCCTCCGCTTCTATCTCAAGCTCATTAATTAACAACATTTCAAGTAAGTGAGCATGACGTTTCAATTCAATAGTAAAGTCTCTCCCCGATTCTGATAAAATAACGGGTTTATAACGTTCATAAATTACATATCCTTGATTTTCCAACCGTTTGATACAACTACCGACTGTTGAATGGGGATATTTTAGTTTTCTTGCTATATCTCCGACCTTCATAGCTTTATTTTTGTACAACTTTTTCAAAACTTCATAATCAATATCTAACATAATTATATTTTAGTGTTGATGCACTCCTACTGAAAGAATCAATGTCATTAATATAATTCCAATTGTTATTATAACTAATTGACGGATAACATATTTAAAATCTGTGTGTTGATGTAGATCTGGAGTTAAATCTGAAAGAGCTATGTATATAAAACTCGCAGCGGAAATTGCTAATAAAAATGGAATCATTGATTCTATTGAATCTAAAATAAAATATGAAACGATCGAAGCGGGTATCGTGGTTGAACCTGAGAGCATATTATAAATAAAGGCTTTCTTTTTTGAATATCCCGAATGAAGTAAAATACCAAAATCTGCAGTTTCTTGTGATAATTCATGAATTATAATTGTTAATCCCGCTACTAATCCAATATTAAATTCCGTTAAAAATGCTGCAGCTATAACAATACCATCTGTGAGGTTATGGAAAGAATCACCTAGAAGGATAATTGGCCCAGATGCATGTGAATGAACCTCACATGTTTTATCACGACAATTCCTCCATATCACAATCTTTTCCATTATAAAAAAGAATAAAATACCACCTAAAATAAACGGCATTATTAAATGAGGGTCTCCAACTTTTTCAATTGCTTCTGGGATTAATCCTAAAAATGCAACTGTTAATAAAACTCCTGTAGCAAAAGCAATTAGGGTAGGGATAAGCATTTTTTGAACATTCTCTCCTAAAAAAACAAAAAAGGCTGCAATAGATATAGCCCCAAAACTTCCAAAAATGCTAAATAATATGATCCAAATCAACATTTTTTAATACTTTATTTTCGTTATAAAACGGCTTTTAACATAAATATTAATATCATTGTAATTATTCCCGCAAAAATTAGAGTTAACTGTATTAAACTATGTTTTAATCCTAATTTTTGATGCAGTTCAGGTGTTAAATCTGATAATGCAATGTAGAGAAAACTTGCTGCTGATATTGCTAACACGTAAGGAATTGCCATAGAAATCCAATCTAAAACAAAATATCCAATTATTCCGGCAGGTATTGTTGATAGTCCTGAAAGAGTATTATATGAGAATGCTTTTTTTTTTGAATAATTCTTATCTACTAGTATTGCTAAATCCCCTATCTCCTGAGGAATTTCATGAGCTATAACAGAAAGGCTGATAGCTATTCCAAAAGGAAAATTAATTAAAAATGATGCGGCAATTACAATGCCATCTACAAAATTATGAAATGCATCACCAATAATAATAATTGGACCCGCAGCTTCTCCGGTTACAACACATTCAGTGTCATGACAATGGCGCCAAATGACTAATTTTTCAAGAATAAAAAAAAATATAAGTCCACCTAAAAAGAATGCCATTACAATTTGCATTGCATTCCCAGCTTTCGATATTGCAGTAGGGATCATTCCTAATGCTGCTGCTGCTAATAATGTACCCGTTGCATAAGCAACTAACCATGTTACGAGTGATTTTTGAAATTTTTTAGTTAAATTAAGAAAACCTAATGCTACAACTATAGCTCCTATACTCCCCAAAATACTAAATAATATTATCCATACAAGAATTTTTTATCACTTTGAATAGAATTTGAATTATTTCTTGTAGTCTTTTATATAATATAAAATTTACGATGGATCGTAAAATCATCCAAATTCAATTTTTTTAAATTTACTCTCAAAAGATTGGAGTTTATTAAAAGAGCTTAATAATAAGAAAACCCAATTAATGAATAAATCAAAAATAATTTCTACCTTTGAGGTTATTTTATTATTAAAAAATCATTATCTCTAACTTGTATTGATTGTAAGAAGACATTTGAATTTACATCTATTCAACACAAATGTCCATCTTGTGAAGGATTATTGTTATTTGAACTTAATATTGAAAATATTAAACCAAAATTCTCTAAGACTGAAAATTTAAATAAGTTTTGGGATTACAAATTTGCTCTTCCTCAGATACAAGATAATTTTATTGTTTCATTAGGAGAAGGAGGAAGTCCGTGTAGAAGTTCAAAAAAATTTGGAGAAAAATTAGGATTAAAATCCTTATACTTCAAAGATGAAACTAAAAATCCTACAAATTCTTTCAAGGATCGAGCTGCGGCATTGTTAACTTCACATGCGCGAAGTTGGGGATTTGAAAAAATTGTCTGTGCTTCGAATGGCAATCAAGGTGCTTCATTAGCAGCATATACTTCTGTTGAGGGGATGAGTTGTCTTAATATTATCCCCAGAATAATTGATGTGGGTAAAAAAGCACAAATGATTGCTTATAACTCTGAATTAGATGTAATTGGAGAAACTGTTGATGAATGCATAGCAGATATGTTAAAAAGAGATAATATTAAGGATTTTTATCAAGGTACTCCCGACTTAAATCCACTTACTCTTGAAGCTCAAAAAACCATTGCTTATGAAATTATTAAACAGGTTAAAGATCCAAGTTGGATTTTAATACCTATGGGCAGCGGGGAGTTATTAGTAAGTTTATGGAAAGGTTTTCATGAACTTCAACAAGCCAAATTAATAAACCAAATTCCAAAATTAGTTGGAATACAATCTCAAAAATTGTCTCCTATTGTAGATCAATTCCTAAGAAAAGAAAAGAATGTAGCTAAAAACCAAAAATTAGGTAATTCGCTTGCTTTAGGAATTTTAGTAAAAAAGCCAATATATAAAGATTTAGCAATAAAATGTATAAAAGAGAGTGAGGGTACAGTAGTTACAATTCCGGAAGATAAAATTTTAAATTCAATAGATAAACTCATAAGATATGAAGGTATATTTGCAGAACCCGCTTCTGCATTAACAGTAGCAGCAATGGAAACATTAAATCAAGAAAAAATATTTGGAATTAATGAGGAGATTGTATGTTTAATTACAGGAAGTGGATTAAAAGCACCATATGTGTTAGAAGCAATTTCATCTCAAACTAAAACAACTGGTAAGGGTTCAATTATTATTACAAAATTGAAAATTTTATCACAAATTTCTTTATCAAGTATAAAGGGAATAAGTGGCACAAAAATTCAAGAGATTATGGGGACAATAAGTTTAGCAGCAATTTATCAACATTTGAAAGAATTAGAATCTAAAGGCTTAATTTCCCGAAAAAAAGAAGGAAAAAATGTGTTTTATTTTATAACTGAAAGTGGTAAAAAAGTTTTAGATGCTTTAGATGTTTTAATTACGCTACTTTAAGTGTTAACTTGTTATATATGCCGATTTTATGATGGAATAAATACTTTATTAAATATCTGTGGTAATGCTTGTATTATGTTTTTTCTTGAAGCTGCGATAAGTAAAATTGAACCTACTGCAGCGAAGCCAAATTGGAAAAAGTTACCCGGCATCTCAACCAATGCTACACCAACTCCTAACTGGAGTATAAATGCTTCATAAATAAAATATCCTAAAGGAATTAAAATTCCACCAATAAGAACTGCAATTATATCACGATAGGATACTCTCCCTTCACATTCTTTTGGATTAGCAATAAGTCCGATTAAAAATCCCTCAATGCCTTTAATAATTAGGGTAGCAGGGGCATAAATGATCCATGGTGTAAAAATATCTGCCAACATAGGCCCTAAACCCCCCGCTATACCACCAATAACTGGCCCAAATAAAAGAGCGGTATACATTACAGTTATATCACCTATATTAATGTATCCACCAGTAGCGGGAATAGGTATTTGTATCCAATAAGTTACTACAAAATTTATGGCCGTAAAAATAGCAATCATCGAAATTAATAATGCATTATTAGGTATAAAATAACCCATTAGACCCTTCTTGTTATAATCCTTACTTTCTTTCAGCATTTCACTTTCTTCTATCACATTTTCTCACTTTATATATATAAGTTTGAACTTATATGTAAGTTTCAACTTATATTTATCTCTTCTCATATTTAAATGTTTAGAATAAGTATTAAATTAAAAAAATTGAATGACTTAAAAAAAATAAATGTAATTTTAATTAATTTTATTTAATTGATTTGGAATTATAAAAATATAAAATAGAATAATTTATAATTTTAATATAAGAGAAAACATAAAAAAAACTACAAAAAAGTAATTTTTATGTCTGATGAAGAACGTAAATCTGTAGAATATTTCCTTGAGTGGATTAAGAATCAGGGTCTTTCGCAATGGGTAGAACATTTCCTAAATCAGGGAGATGAGACAAAACTTAGACAAATAAAAGAAGTCTACGATAAAATTAAAAGTGTATTCGGATTTTAATTTTTTATTTCTTTTTTATTGTCAAAAATTTCATTTTCTCATCAAATAATTTCAGGCTTTTCGAAAAAATAATAAAATTGAATTGTTAGTTTTCATTTCAATTAATTATTATTAATAAATGGTTTCAAATTGAGTACTCCTTCAAGATCTTATTTCATTGTTTTAGATAGAAATCGTGATCATCGAAAAGAACTGCTATTCAATGTTAATTTCTTTTATCTTAAATCATTCAAGAAGAAAAAATTCACATTTACATACATAAATAAACCTTTCTTCAATGGTACTGTTGTCTTTGGATTAGATTTTAAAAATAAAATGAGACCTTTAAATTTCATTAAGATTGAAACTGATGGAACTACAAAACCGATTGATCCTCATCTATTCAGAAAATTTATAAAATCAGAAAAAAACAAATTTATAGCGTTCTCAAGCCAAAGTAATCCTCAAGATGTTTTGCCAGTTAAAGAGATGTTAAATAGTTTTCAATATGATGCGAGTAAAATCATTAATTTAACTATATGCGATTCATGTCTAGATAAAAAAAAATTTACATTGCTAAATGAAAATATACAAATTAAATCCTTAAAAAATCAAATTATTTGCTCTGAATGTGCCTATGCTATTGTTGCGAATAGATTTAAGCTTTCGGGGATCATATCTAAAGAAAAAATTAGTCCAAAATTAAAAAATTTCCTAATGCATATGTTACTTAAATTTAGGGATGTCAAAAAAGTACTTAGCGCTTTTAGTACAGATTTCAATCCAATAAATAATAAAGAAATTACACTTTATGATATCGAAAAGGAGACTACAATCAGTAAGAAATATCTTAATATAAAAATTGAAAATCTTAATATTCCTTCTGAGTTAAAAGATATACTAAAACGGATATCCCTCTCTACTTTATTGCCAATTCAAGCGATATCAATTGAAAAAGGTCTCTTAGACGAACGTTGTAATCAATTAATTATGGCCCCTACTTCTGGAGGTAAGACATTAGTCGGAGAGTTGGCTGGAATTTCGAGAGTATTAATTGATAGAAATGCTAAACTGTTGTATTTAGTACCAATTGTAGCATTAGCAAACATAAGAACAGAAGAATTTAAAGAAAAATATGTCTCAGCTAATTTAAAAATTATTAAAAAAGTGGGAGAATCACTGTTTGGGAAACAAGAAGAGATTAAAATTGAAGAATTGGCAAATTCTCATGTTATTATAGCAACTTATGAAGCGATTGACTATATTTTAAGAAGTGGAAAAAAAAAATTCTTAGGAAATATTGGTACAATCGTTATTGATGAAATACAAACTTTAATAGATACTGAACGTGGATTTATTTTAGATGGTTTAATAGCGAGACTTAAATCACAATTTAATGCACAGTTCTTATATTTGAGTGCAACTCTTGGAGAGCCAGAATTATTAGCAGAAAAATTGAACTGTCAATTAATAAAATATAATAATCGCCCAGTTCCCGTTGAACGCCACTTAATACTATGCTTAAATGAAACCCAAAAACAGAAAATCATTTCAAAGTTAGTAAAGTCTTCTTTTTATGAGAAATCTAAATATGGATTTAAGGGACAATCAATTGTTTTTTCAAATACAAGAAAGAAGTGTGAATCATTGACATCTTATCTGCAAAATAAAGGGATCAATGTTTCTGCATATCATTCTGGATTAACTAATGAAGAAAGGAAAGTCATTGAAGAAGATTTTCAAGCTCAGAGAATTTCTGGTGTGGTAGCAACTGCTGCTTTAGCTGCAGGTGTAGATCTTCCCGCACGACAAGTGATTTTCGAATCCTTAGCAATGGGAATAAATTGGTTAACAGTTGCAGAATTTGAACAGATGTTGGGAAGAGCTGGGAGATTAAAGAAGCATGAGAAGGGTTTTGCATATATACTTGTTGAACCTAGTAAAGTTTATTCTCCGAAAATGAAAAATACAGAAGAAAATATTGCAATTAAATTATTAAATGGGAAAATTAAAGATTATGAACTTATCCCAAATGAAGACAAATCTCAAACAGAAATTAATGCATTTATTTCAATGTATAATCAATGGATTTCAAAAGAAAAGATCTACGATTATTATACTTATTTAATTAATGATAATTTTGATTTAGAAGTTGTTTTGAAGAAATTAATAGCTTTAAAATTGATAAGGATAAAAGAAAATTTAACATTAAAAGCAACTCGTTTAGGAAGAGCGATTGCAGGTTCTTTTCTAAGTGTTGATGAGAGTTTTGATATTATTAAAAAATTGCAAAACAATTTAGTACCCCCTCTGGAAATTGCTTTAGATTTAGAAGTTCTAAAAAATGTCTATTTGTCAAAAAATGTTGTCGCAGATTTGTCAAAAAATACCAATTTGAAATATTTTTCAAACAATTTATTTAGTGCAAGCGTTTTATCTTTGATGAATGCTGATTATGTTAAGAAAAGAAAGACATTTTCACATGAATTTATTGACTTCATAATGAAATTAACAAGTGATATATTTAATTGTAATTGTAAAGATAATCCTTATTGTGATTGTGGACGATTAAACTTAGAAAAATTAATTTTAAATCTACGTATTGAAGAAAAGATGACAATTGAAGAGATTTCGGATTATTTAAGAGAAGAGTATAAAATAATAGTGTTTAAAGGAGATTTAATTGATTATTTAGAGAGTTTAATCTACAGTCTAGAAAGTATTAAAAATATCGCAGAAGGTATCTCTAATTTGAATGAAGATTATGTAACAGAGATCAATAAAATTCCAGACTTAATAGAAAAAATCACATATTAGATTATGTGTATTTCTATTATATCATTATCTTGTAGTTCATAATCTAATCCGACTTTTTTACGTTTTTGACGTGCTCCTTCTCTTATTACAATAGCATGATCAAAAGATTCATAAAAACTCCTATGAACTTTTAGAGCAACATCTTTAATTGTGGGATTACTATCCATTATTAATGGTTGCTCAGCAATAATTCCACCGCTCATAGTATATATTCTAATTTTGTTTAAAAATTTGAGGATTATTAACCCCAAATCTTCGGGAATACTCTCCTTCCGATAACTTGTGCCTAAAATAATTGGAAATTTTTCTAAATACTTACTTTTTAAATTTTCAAAAATATCTTGAGTATGAGATAAATCTCCCTTAGTACCTAATAATATTACTTTTTTATATACAATAGATGGCGTTAAAGCATCAATAACATCATAAAGCGTTATTTCACCATAAATCTTAACAATAGCATTACGAATCCCATTTTCATGTATAATATCTTTTAATTGCTCTGTAAATTCATCTAATTCTTTAATTTCTTTTGCTTCTTTAGTTAGATAGAGTACTTGAATCTTATTAGCTCCAGTTTTCTCAATTAATAAGGGTGGAGGAGATATATTAATTCTAATATCTGCTTTAGAAAGTTCATTCAATAATAATTGTATTTGTGCATCTATATCTCCTGATAAATCTATACAAAAACATAATAAATCAGCAGTTCTAAGTTGAGCTAGTATTTCTTTACCATTTCCAACTCCATCGGAAGCACCTTCCATAATCGAAGGCATTTCAACTATTTGAAACCTGATTTTCTGATATTGGTAAATCCCAATTTCTGGTAGAGCCGTAAATTTACCAATTTTCTCTTCTGCCGCTCCAGTTAGTAAATTCAAAAGTGATGTTTTTCCAACTCCAGGAGTTTGGTAACAACTAACTAAAATTACCTGAATTCCTTCTTTTTTTATTGAAAAAGGACTAATTATTTTTTGTGTACTTTTTTGTTTCTGTCTACGGTCATCTAATTCACGTTTCAGTTTTGCTAAACGTGATTTATTAAGTGCAACAATTTTTTCTGTTGCTTTATGTTTAGGAACAAGAGATAAGAATTCCTCTAATTTTTTGATTCTATCTTCTAAAGCACCAGCATCTAAATATTCCTGATATTTAGCTTTAGCTTGAGGTGGTAAATTTGAACTCAAAGTAAAACCCTATTTATTTTTAAAATAAAGACCGAAATCTATCTTCTGTTTTTAGTCTCAAATCACCTAATGTGTTATTGATTCGAGTTTCAAATTGTTTAAAATATTTAGGCTTTTTCGAAAATATATCATTTAGGGGGTAACGATTGAGAAAATAGGACAAAATTTGACTTAATTGTTCCTTAACTATTGATGCATCTGTTCCTTTTTCAATTATGGCATATGACAGTAAAGGTTGTTTATTTTCAGCAATTTCATCAGGTAATTGAATCATCTCGCAATAACAGACTAATTTGAAGGAAGCTAGACTAATTATTGAAATATCATCACCAAAAACCTCAGTTGTGAAAGACTCTAACGCCGTTAAAAATCCGGCACGTAAGTTTGGATCTAAGACATTATCCGAAGATGTATAATATTTAATTTCAACTAAGTTTCTCATACCAAGGTTAATTCCAACTTCTAGTATAGCCATTTTCAAAAAGGAATTTATAATCTGTCTGAAATATTATTATTATCAATTATTTGAATAAATGTTAAAAATATAAGTTTTTATTTCTAATTTTTTTTAAAACCTTTATTTAATATATTTTTAATTGTTTTTTGATGTGAAAGAGGATCGTGATTATCTTTTTTTTTAGATTATGATTTATTAATCCATAAAACATTTAAATTATTTAATTACTCAGGATAAATTAACCTGCTTCTTGTAAGCAATAAAGGTATTTTCACAAAGCATTGCTACGGTCATTGGTCCAACCCCACCGGGAACAGGAGTTATTTTTTGACATTTCTCTATAACATCTTCAAAATCTACATCACCACATAATTTTCCTTCAACTCGATTCGTGCTAACATCAATAATGACAGCACCTTGCTTAATTTTATCTTTTGTAATAAAATTTGGCTGTTTAACAGCAACTATTATGATATCTGCTTTACTGATGTATTTGTCGATATCTTTAGTAGAAGTATGACAAATTGTAACCGTCGCATTTCTTTTTAGCAACATAAAGATTAAAGGTTTACCAACTAAATTTGAACGATTAATTATTACTACATCTTTTCCTCTAAAGTCAATCTTATTATGTTCCATTAGTTTGATAATACCCTTAGGAGTGCATGCAGCTAATTCTTCATTATAATCGAAAAGCTTACCTCTGTTTAATGGGTTTAAACCGTCTGAATCTTTTATTGGTAAAATTTTAACTAAAAATTGAGAAGTGAATTCTTTTAAGTTATTAGGAAGTGGCAATTGAAGTAAGATTCCATGAACTGTTGGGTTATTATTAAGTTTATCAATTTCATTTAAAAGTGTGTCTTTTGAGATATTTTCATCTAACTCTACGATAATAGAATCAATACCAACCTGTTGACATGTTCTATTTTTAATATTAACATAAAGTCTTGAAGCAGGATCGTTTCCTACAAGGATAGTAGCTAATTTTGGTCTAATTCCTGTTTTTTCTACAGCTTTTTTAATCTGGCTTTTTAATTCTAAATTTAATTTTTCTGCCAGTTTTTTTCCATTTAAAATTTTGTTGTTCATATTTAATCTAGAGTATAATATATTTTGAAATTAAAAAAAGAACATATATTAATATTTAAATAAGAAATGATTGCTGAAACTTTATAATCTTGTTCTTTTGTAAAGGATGATCACTACAGCAATAATTATTCCAATAGAACTTAAGATTATTATTAAAATCCAATAATTAAATTCTACCGTCCATATTTCATTGAGTAAACTAGTTAAAGAATCTAATATTTTTAAAGTCTCGAAAGCATAATAGCTGGATATAACTGAGGATGATTTTTCTTGATAGCCTTCACTATTCTCAGCAAATCCACCATCTCTGAAATTTTGGCGTGCTAACACCCAATTTCTTATAATTGCTTTGAATAATTTAGAATCATCAATTAGAGTAACTGCTTTTACAGAATAATATGTACTACTCAATAACGCATATTGAGAATATTTATCTGGTATGTACCCACCATAATTGTTTTGGTCAGCAGAATTTATAACAAAAAAGGATTGAATATAACCTAAAGTATTAATAGCATTGTTCAATGCTCCTAATTCATCTAATTCATCCAAGATAAAAACTGCAAAACATGTATCAACTAAAGTAGAACTTAGGCTCTGATTACTTCCATATCCACCATCGCTATTATAACATGAAAGAACCCAGTTTTTATGAATCGTAATATTTTCTATGGGTTTTTCTATTAAAGAATAAAGGCGAATACAAAAATATGTAGAAGTTAAACTTACTGCCTTGGTATTATTAGAATAAGAAAACCCTCCTGTTACTTGTTTTGTAGAATTTAGATATTTCTCAATTTCATTCGATATACTTGAATCGATTACAGGATCTAGATTTTTTAATGAATTCAATATAAAAAATAAGTCATATACATTGCTAGTTTCATTATTTAAAATATTATTAGTGTCATCTTCTAATTTACTTATGAGGGTCTCAATATCATGGGGATTTATTTTATAATTATCTAAAATCTCTATGGCATAAGATGTTGCTTCAATAGATACTGCTGTTTCGCTTGATAAAATACCATTAGAAAATCCTTCTCCTTCAATTTCATTATTTAGTATAAAACTAGTAAGATAATTTCCTCGTGTTTTTCCTAAAACACTAGGGATTATATTTAATGCGATAATAAATATAAGAATGCTGATGAATAATTTTTGAGACTTGTGCTTCAAAAAAGAATACCTAACTGTTAACTTAAAATTTAATTTTAAAAATATAGCTTTTTTTAAAAATTCTTTTAAGATTATAAGAACGTATTGTAAAATTTCAATTTTACTTGATAATATGAGAAATACGATTAAAAAACTAAATATCTTCTTTTTTATTTAAAGAATCTCACTAATATCTCTATATAACAATTCTCTATTAGTTTGGAATTGCTCATAAGTAATAAACATCTGTTGGAAAGAAGGTAAACTTCCTAAGATGGCTGCACCAGTAAAAATTGCATATTGTAAATTATCTGGTACAAAAAATTTGACGATTTTGTTAGCAGCTTCCATGGATTCAGAAAATTCTTGAGCAGGTGTTTTTATTGTAATCTCTTCAGGGATCTCAACTGTTTCTAAAACTTCTATTGATTTTCCACAATATGGACAAAAGACTGATGTTTTGTCAACAATATCTTTCTTACAATGTGGACATTTACCTATTTCTTTATTTACTTCTCCTGATGCTCCAATTTCAATTTTTGGTAAGGATAATGTCCCGCCACAGGAAGGACATGTCTCTTTTCCATCACTTAAATTTACTAAAGTACCACAATGTGGGCAATTATCTTCTTTTTTCATTGAGATTTCAACAGCTTGTAGTTTAATCAATTCACTTTTTACTGCTGTAAGAGGTGCCATTGGCTTGGGTATTTTACCTAATTGGGAAAGGAGAGGTTCTAACTCTGATTCAAAACGTTCTTGGAAACCGCTATATGAAAGATTTCCTCCCGAAAAGACTGTATGAGACAAAAGATCATGCCAGTAATTATTATCTATTGCTCTCATACAGGCAATAACTGCCTGAGGTACATTCATAATATTTCCATAGCCTAACATAGCAGGATTAAATAATACTTCTGGAGCTTGATAAAGAATATATGATGGAACATTAATTGTAGAGCCATCTGGCATAGGTACACTAAACATTTCTCCTGCTTTTGGAGTGATGTCAGGATCCAATGCAAAATAACAATTTTTCTCTTTTATTTCTTTAATAATCTCGTCTGCAGCACTGGAAGAAATACTAACACCCTCTCTCATTAAGAGACTCTTAAGGTTATGATTAACATCTACACCGGCTAAAGAAAGTTTTTGAACTGCATGTTGGATTATCTGTCCATTGACTATTGGTACTACCCAAGTTAATCCATCTCCGCTTTCAATTACCAATCCTGTTGTCAATCCAACGCTAAATAATGATAATATAGGAGTAGGCATCATTATTAAGCTTTTTACTCGATGAGTTTCAAAAAAAAGTCTTGCTATATATTCTTTAGTATCTCTATTTATAAACGGAGTTTCACAATAGAATACAGGATAGTCCGATAAATTATCTATTCGAAGTAATGAATAAAAGATATAATTTAAGATCTCGTAGTAGCTTTCCCAATCCATAATTTCTCCACGATTTACAGGATGTTTTATTTTTAAAACCCCACGCATACGAGATACATCGTTTCCAACATAAATACTTCGGGCACTTACATCAACCATCACAGATTTGTATTTTTCAGTACCAATAATGCAAGGAAACACAAATCTAGGACCTGGTTCTCCCGAAAATCCAATTTTAACATACGCTGATCCAATATCAATTATTATCGGTGTTCCGGGTAAGGGTAGTGCCATTTTTTTTCAATTGAGTAATTTTTTTGGTTTTCTTATTAATAATCTAAAATTAATGATTTTTATAATTTTTATATAAAATTAATAAAATACGAATTCTTTTAATTATTTTTGAAAAAATTGCAGAAGCGTTTTTAAAATCACATTTTGTATTACTAATCCTTTTAATTCATTAACTTCATTTACCACAGGCAAACGCTGAATTTTATTGTTTACCATTATCTCTAATACATGTAGTAAAGTATCATCTTCTTTTACTTTAAATGGATCTGGTGTCATTAAATCCTTTACAGTTGTATTTGGAGAATCCAGGCTCATCGCAAATCTGGCTAGACGTATATCTCTTTGTGTGATAATACCTATAAGCTGTTTATTCTTATGTTCTTTAACAACTGGAAGACCACCAATATTTTTTCTCACCATTAGAAGTTCAGTGGTACTTATTTTTTCTTTTGGATAAATAAATAGTGGATCTTTTATCATAATCTCGGAAACTTTTATTTTACCCAATTGTGTTAGATGATTTTCCATTGTGAAACCCCATATCCCAATATTTTGGAAAAAATATAGTCATTAAATTGCTTATTGAGAATAATCATTATTGAAATTAAAATATAATTATTAGCTAATCCTCATTGTTTCTCCTAGCTTCTTTTCAATTTTTTCAATTTCATTTAAATATTTCTTATAAGTTTTTAATAGATAAAGCCCCCACTCATTTAACTTAACCCAACCTCCTCCACCACGACCTCCTTTTCCAGTAATCACAGGGCTCATTCCTGTTCGATTTTCAATTCTTTTTAAAATATTCCAAGCATATTTATAAGAATATCCTTCTTTTTTTTTATGATTGCATTCTTTTGCTGCTTGAGTTAATGAACCTCCATCACTTTTCTTGATATTTTCGAGTAGTTCTGCCCACCCAGAACCCAATACACTTGTATTCTCAAATTCCAACCAAAATTTTATCCCCAGCTTAATTTTGGGTTTTAAATCTTCAATATTGGGGTGATTATTCATATTATTATTAGTTATTTTAGTATATTTAATAATTTTATATTTTGGAAAAGAAAAAAATTAAAGTTAAGTCTATTTTATCTTTTTAAAAGCTGGATATTGATTAATTTATTATGTTTTTTTCTGGAGCAGACACTGAAAAAAAAGGAAAAGAAATTACTAAAAATTTATTTTTTTTTGCAGAAAATCAAATGTTAGATTGTAATCAATATATTATTAAAGATCCATCTACTGAAGAATTAACATTGTTTGATGCAGGGAATGGAATATCTCTTAAAGCTTTATTCAAAGGAATGGAAAAATGTAATCTTAATCCCTATGATATAACTAAAGTTTTTTTAACTCATGAACATGTTGATCATGTTTTAGGACTTTATCCATTAATGAAATCAAGGGCAGATAATCCCCCTAAGATTTTTGCTTATGGGGAAACAGCTAAAATTATAGCGGGAGGAGTGGAATCTCGTATATTTCCTGGAAATCTAGGAATCAGTCCTAGCATGTTTGGAGTTGAGATCATTCCATTAAAAGTAAATGATCTAATTAATACAAATGAGATTGAAATTTCTTCTGAATATAAATTTCAAATTTACGATACACCTGGTCACTCCCCAGGATCAATTTCTTATTATGATTCTAATAAAAAGATTTTGATTCCAGGAGATGTAGTTTTTACGGGAGGTAGTTTTGGAAGATATGATTTTCCAGGAGGATCTTTAAGCACGTTAATTGATTCAATAAAATTTCTAAGCGATCTAGATGTAAAATTTCTTCTTCCTGGACATATGGGAATTAGTGATAATGGGAATCAACAGATCGCATTCTCATATAGAATGATACAATCTGTAAGGTTTTTTTAACAAATAATATATAATAGGAAATAAAAGAAAAAAGAGCTATTAGAAAGTTATTAATTAAGCTTATTTAAATTATGAAAAAATCCATTCAAATCAATATTTAAGGTAGTTTGAAAAGATACTAATATTTAAATAACACATCTATCTATTATTTTTATAATCCTCTTTAATTAAAAATTATAAATTAGTGAAAAATTAAAATGTCTGAGCAAAAAAAACAAGTTAAACGTCCAACTGAAATTTATTTAAGGAGCTACCCTAAAGTCATCTTTTTCTGGCCTTTATTAATCACTAGCTTAGTTTTAATGATACTCCAAATAGTTGCACCAGATGTTAATTGGATAGACCAAACAGTTTTAGGTTATACATGGTTTATTGTATTCTTTGTAAACATTTTTGTGACTGCTTTTGATTTCTCTTCAACTAAATTCTTTGTGTTAATATTAGCCATTGTAATTTTCTTATTGATAGTTGTATTCCTTGTATTGCCTAATTTCACATTCCAATTTACGAACATACAACTTGATCTAGCTTTACCTTGGGAATTCTATATGGTGATGACATTAATTCTGGCATTTATTCTCGGGATTGTGGTTCTTAGTACCAGGTTCGAATATTACAAAATTGAAAGAAATGAAATTATTCATAAATCCGGTATTTTCAGCTCAGCTGAGCGATTTCCAGTAAAAAGTTTGAGATTCAAAAAAGAGATTCCAGATGTCTTTGAATTTTTCATGCTACGCGCTGGTAAGATGACAATCATGCCTGGAAAGGCTGATGAGGTCATGATCTTACCCACAGTCCTAAACATCAACAAAAGAGAACAACAACTCGACTGGTTGCTTTCACATGTATCGGTTGAGCCAGACGAAATAGATGCATAAGTGTATAAGCAAATTTTTTAATTTTTTTTTTAATATTTTATTCCTTTTATAATAGTACAAAATTAGATAAATTTAAGTTTTAAATAGCCTTTTTAAACTCACTTATGTCTCACCCACCAATAATTTTGTTTGATTTCGATGGCGTTATTATCACACAGAAAGCACTTGAATATACCGCTTTAATTCATTTAAGAAATAAATTTTACAAATGGCAAAACACAGAAGATTTGAGGTTAATTGATTATGCTCGACTTTTTGAAGAATCAGACTCAGAAAATAGATTGGTGGCACTAAGACGCATAAATAAAGTATATAAACCTATTATTCCAAATATTTTGAAGAGAAACTTGTTTTTCATAAAATTTAGACGTATGTATCCCAAATATGAAAAATATGAGACATTAAAACCAAACCTAGAAGAAATTTTAATTCAACTTAAAAAGATGGGCATACATTTAGGAATTGTGTCAAATACAAGTAAAAAAAGGCTAGAGTATTTTAGAAATGAATTAAAATTAGATAGATTTTTTTCTATCTTTATTTCCCGCGACGATACACCCATGAGAAAACCTAGTCCGTATCCAATCGTTACTGCATTAATGCAAATTAAGAGAAAATTTAATTACTCGATAAATAAAGATAATGTATATTATGTTGGGGATCTTCCAGCAGATATTGAATGTGCTATAAATGCAGATATTAAAAGTATAGCATTACTTTCTGGTCATGGGACAAGAATAAGTTTAGAAAAAGCTAATCCAACATATATAATTAAAGATGTTAAGAATATTATAGAAATTGATCAATTCAAAAAATTCTTATTGAATTAATAACTTAATTAAATAATTGATGTTTAATCTTAAAGATTTTAAAGATAGTTTAATTCTTGAAAAAGTTGACAAACTAAACAAATATCTGAACAAAAATAAGATAGAGAAAGTTAGAAAATTAGTAAAAGAATTTCAAGTTTTATTAGATCAACAAGAGTATGTAGTACAAATAACATATATCTTAAGTATAATAGCAGAAAATCACATTGAGCTCATCAATGAGAGATTATTGAAAAAAATTGAGAATTATCTTCACTCTGATAATGTAAAGTTAAGAGTAAACACTTTAATTATTATTGGTTTTTACTTGATTGCTAAACCCACCTTAATTGAAGAAAATTTCTCTATGATTACAGAACTTTTAATAGATAAATCTAATGATGTAAGAGATAATGTTCATTATTTTATGTTAGAATTGATTAAAAAAAATCCAGAATCGGTTTACTCAATTATAGATTTTATATTTGAAAGTCTAAAAATAGAAAAAAAGAGTGAAAACATTGTTTCTTTATTAAGCTACATTGATTTTTGTGAGGATTTAGAATTCGATCAATTATATACCTTTAGAAATATCATAAAATTACTAATTACTCCCCATGATGGTGAGAGAATATCAACAATCTTTAATAAAATAGTAGAATTGTCAGAAAAATTTTTCCCACTGATTGAAAAATCTGATTTGAAAGATCAAAATGCTAAAAAATTAATAAAAGCATTAGATAATCAATTTTTAATGAAAAAACATAATTACACAGAACTGAGTAAGAAAACAAATATAAAATTAAAAGAATATTTAAAAAAGTTTGAAAAATCAAAATACAGGGATGAAAAAATCTATTTTTATACTAAATCTAAAGAAAATACTATTTATATTTATGAACTAGAAAAAAACAAATTAAGAGAACTTTTTGAGGGAAATCTGAAAATATCCAATGAAAAAATAAGAAAAATTTTTTCTTATGTAATTGATAACAACTCTGAACTTAGAAACTTTATCAAAACATTGAATAACTTAAAGATTATCAATGGATATTATTCTGATATTGGATTCTTTTATCCATATACATATATAAAATCAAAATTTGAAGAAGATCTAACAATCAATGGATCTATTAATCTAAAGAAATTCAACTTTCTTCCTCAAAAATTCATTAATAAAATTATCAATGACATTGGCAGGTCAACTAATCAAAAATTCCTATTACACAAGGATCATGAAACTCTTTCGTCATTGAAACGAATAAAGGATCATATTAATATGGAAGCTGCTAAAAAAAGTGTATTAGAAATGAAATCATATAGAGAGATGCTCATAGGAGAAGATTTCATCAAGTTGATAAAAAATTTACCAAAGGAATATCTTTCAGGATTCCATAAAGGGACTCAGTGGTTAACTAACCTGGGTGAACAAAAAGTAATACATGAGATTCAGAATTCAAAAATTGTTGGTTTTTTTGATATTTTTAAGATATCAGATAAATTAAATATTAGTCATCTACTTTTAATGGATGTTTTTGATCAATTTGTCGATTACAGAAGTGGGATTTGGGACCAAAATAAGGAAATTTTTTATTATTCCAGATTTATAAAAGAAAAGATTGGTGAAATTAGTAAAATAGTGGATGAGAATGAAAAATTCAAGCAAATAAATAAAATTTCCAAGGACCTTAATATTGATAAGAGTCATATATTATCTAAAATTGATGAGAATTTACGTTTAATCGCAGAAGAGATAAAACTACAAGAAAAAATTAGAATTGACGAATATCTTGAGAAAACAGGAATGGAAATAAACGATTTTTTAAAATTTATTAATGATTTAGGGATTTCTTATTTTAAGAAACAAGATATTTTGATTTTTAACCCACAGAAAATAGAAGAGGCTAAAAACGATATCAAGTATATGCTAATTGATAAATCTAAATCTGAGGATTTTATATCATTAGGAACTTATGATATTACTTCAAGTTTGATTAAGGATTTGATTAATGACTTATTATTAGATGAAAAATTAAAGGGGATTTTTTATGAAACTGATGGAGAAGTACTTTTTTACACTGAACACGGAATTCATAATCTGATTTTGGAAAATAGTTTTCTTTTTTCTTTTCATGATTTATTTTATGGCAAAGAACTAACCAACTCGGAAATTGATTTAATAAAAGAAATTTTTGATGAATTAGTTAAGAGCAGAAAATTGAAAGGGAATTTTGATGAAGAGACTCTGACTTTCTCTAGTGATGAAGTCTTGTTTGCGAAAGATTATAACAGTGTTCTATTTGAATTCGGAAAAATGGTTAATAATTATATCACGATATTTGAAACTGAATTTCAAAAAATTAAAAAAATATTAATTAAGAAAGAAGAAACAATTTATCCCCAGGAGATAAAGATTATACAAGAAACGATTGATAAAATAAATGAAAAAGGTATTAATTGGAGAAGTGGTTTAGATTCATTTATTCGTAGAGCTAACAAGAAACTATTAAAGGATCAAGGTTTAAGTGTAAAACGATACAAAGAACTTTTTTCAGAAGATAAAAAAGAGGATATTAAAGTTTTGGAAGAAGATCCCGAGGTTTATGAGCTTTTAAATAACTTTAATTCTTGGATAAAGATATATAATAAACTTGAATTAAAATATCCAAATATAATCTTTTATCAAAAAAGATTGATGAATAATCAAAATGATCAAGGTTCAAGGAACAAATTAATTGAATTACTTGATGAATTAGATTTAAAATAAGCTGACTTTATTCCTTTTTACTATTTTGATAAAGAAATTCATCAATATCAATTTTTTCACTTGGTATGATTTTATAAGTTTTCGGATTAGTGATACCATTCAATGATAAAATTCCAAAATCTTCAAGATACTTAAGAGCTCTCCAAATAAAATTAATTTTAGAGCGATTTGAAGATTTGATGTTATTACATCTTCTTATTCGTTTAGTATTTACGATAGTTACGTTATTGTCTATTAATTTATTAATCGCTTCAACTGTTTCTTTTAAATTCTTCTGAAAAAAATCCATTTTTAAAAGAGCTCCGCCTTATTAAGATACGATTAGATAAATTCTCCTCATTTAAAATATTAATTTAAAATGTAAAACTGATTTTTTTGAGTATTATAAATTTAGGAAGAAGAATTTAAATAGTTTTTGGGGTAAAAAATATATTTATGCCGGTAAATATAGTTAAAAAATAATAAAACTAAATTAAATAAAGACAAGAGAATATTAAATATACATTAATGTCGGAAGACTCTCTTGCCGCAGAACACCAAGGCACAGCCAAGATCATCTGCACATTTAATTACAGCTTCGTCTCTTATGGAACCTCCAGGATTAATTATCGCTTTCGCTCCAGCGTTTACAGCAAATTCTAATCCATCGGGAAATGGGAAAAAAGAATCTGTTCCCATAACAGAATCTTTTAATTCTGCCTTATGACCAAATTCAATTGCTTTTTGAATAGCTAATTTAACTACATGAACTCTACTCTGTTGTCCAGCCCCAATTCCAATGGTATAAATTCCATCATCATAATATTGGGCAAAACAAGCAGAATTCGACTTAGCCCATTTAGAAACTTTGTAAGCAAATATCAAAGCATCTTTTTCAGCATTATTCACTTTTTTCTTACTTACTACGTTCCATTCTTTAATAACAGATTTACTGTCATATTCTTGGACTAAAACGCCACCTAATAAACTTCTGATTTCAAGATTTTTATATATCTCATTCCTTTTTTCAAGAAAATCTCCATATTCGAGGATAATCATATTCTTTTTTTGTTTTAAAATCGCCAGTGCCTCAGGCTCAAAGGATGGAGCTAATAGCACATCCACAAATATTTTTTCTTTATTAACAATAAATTCTGCAACTTCTTTTGTTAATTCTTTGTTTACTCCCCAAATCCCACCAAATGCAGATAAAGGATCTGTGCTGAATGCATGTTTAGCAGACATAAATTGATCTTTTTTGTCAATTGCTACACCATTTGGGCTTGTATGCTTTAATATCGCGGTAATATAGTGTTTACTTTCAAAATCTAAGAGCATTTGCATACAAGAGTCGATATCTAGATAATTGTTAAAAGAAATTTCTTTTCCACTAATTTGCTTTAAGTCATGAAGACCGATTATAGCAGAAGAATCCTTATAATATGCTGCTTTCTGATCCCAATTTTCTCCATATCTGCAATCTTGTATCTTTTCATACGTTTTTATTATTGTATTAGTTAACAATGTTTCTGGATTGTAATATCTTTGCAAATAATTCGCAATCGCAGCATTATAATCAGCCATAATGGAAAAAACTTCTTGAGCGAGTATAATTCGAGTTCTTTCAGTGATAGCACCCTTATTTTTTCTAAGCTCTTCAATAATTTCTTCATAATAATCAGGACTTGGAACAACTATTACATCAGGAAAATTTTTTGCAGCGGCACGGATCATTGTTGGGCCCCCGATATCAATCATCTCCAATGCATCTTTAATATTAATATCTGGTCTTTCAATTGCTTCTTTGAATTGATATAAATTACACACTACCATATCAATTGGTTTAATGTTATACTTATTTGCATCATCAATATCTTTCTGTAAACCTCTGCGATATAAAATTCCACCTTCAATTTTTGGGTGCAGAGTTTTAATTCTACCATCAAACATTTCTGGTGATTCGGTAAAATCAGAAATTTTAGTGAATTTGATTCCATTTTTTTCTAGGAGGGCCCCTGTTCCTCCAGTAGATAAAATCTCAACATTAAATTCTTCCATTAAGACTTTTGCAAACTTTATAATCCCAGTCTTTTCAAAAACACTAATAATTACCCTTTTTATCGCTTTCATAAAAATCTAATTTGATTCATTTTGATTAATTAAAAATAGTGTTAGTAAAAAAGAAAAGTTTACTACTGTTAAAACTTAATTAATAGAGCTTTAATAAGTGAAAATTTAGCTATAGCTTAAAATCTTTAAAATCTATTATCAGAATTAATATTGACACAAATGTATGTCTATAGATTAATTTTCATATACTTTTTTTTCTAAAATTTACCAATTAGATCATGTGGTGAGGTTTCACGTTGCCCTACAACGGAAACAATTCCAATTGAAGCATTTTTCATTTCTTTAATAGAATTTGCACCAGCATAAATCATCCCATTTGCTAATCCTTCTTTTAATGTTGCTAATACTCCTGTAACATCTCCCACATAAGGCACATAATCACTAACACCCTCTGTTAGCATTTTTGAACCTTCTATATAACGATCTGCTATATAACCTGAAACCCTAGCATCTTTACTTCCCATACCTCGGTATATTTTAACTTTCCTCCCAGCAATAGTATCAATAAATCCGGGAGATTCATCTGTCCCTGCAAAGAAATGCCCAGACATTATTAAATCTGCTCCGGCAGCAAAAGCTTTAGGTAAGTCTCCAGGTTTAGTAAAACCTCCATCTGCTATTAAAGATAATTTAGGATTATAATCTTGTATAGCATCAGCAACTTGTGCTGTAGCAAAAAGAGTTGGAGCGCCTACACCTGTTTGTATTGAAGTCGTACAAATCGAACCAGATCCCATTCCAACCTTTAAACCTATAAATCTTTCTTCTATAAAATCACATTTCGAAATTATAAATTCTGCAGCTTGATATGTACCGATATTCCCCAAAACAAAATCAGATTCCAAAAGTTTCATTAACTTTTTAGTGCCGTTGATATCATCCTTCTTATAGAAATCGGCTACGTCAATAAAGAAAATATCTACATACTTATCTATTTCTTTCAAAGAATCTTGAGCTTGAGATGATTCTGGAAATTTAGGAGATAAAGCTAAGGCACATAATAAGTGTCCCTCATTATCTTTAGATGCGAATGGAAATTCTGGGGCTAAATCCTTCTTCGTTATTAAGCCTTTTAAAAGCCCATCTTCATCTATAACGGGTAATTTTTCTTTACGTGACTCATATAAAATTCTCAGGGCATCTTCTCTTGAAGCTCCAGGTTTTATAGAAATTACATCTTTAGTCATAAAATCTTTGATTTTACCACTCTGTATATCCTGCTCGAAGAAAGGAATATCGCGCTTAGTAAAAATGCCACATACTTTATTAGCTTCATTAACTACAACTATACCACTAATATTATAGTTTTCCATCATAAATTTTGCTTTGGAGACTTTCGCATTAGGATTAATTGTCGCAACATCATCAATCACAAAAGATCTAGCTCGTTTAACTATTCTTACCATTTCTAATTGTCTTTCATAAGAACAATTTCGGTGTAAGACTCCAAGACCTCCCTGTAAAGCCATTTTAATAGCCATATTTTCCTCAGTCACAGTGTCCATTGCAGAGGATAAAATGGGAAGTTCGAAGTGGTATTTTCCTAGATTTGAGGAAATATCTACATCTGAGGGCGAAAAATTAGTGAAGCCCGGGAGAATAAGCATATCATCAAAAGTAGCGATAAGATCGCTTGAATGAATCTTTTCGCGGTAGTAATTAGACATATGTTAACCTCGTTATAGATCTTACTATAATATAATTATTATAACGTAAAAATTGACAAACTTATAAATTTTACTTATTGTCTTTTTAATTAGTCTTTCTAAACTAATTAAAAATATTTAACTACAAAAAAATAGGAAAAAATATAAATTTAGATAGGGATATCCCGTTTATTGAAAATTAGTATTGAAATAACAGCCAATATGATCGTATAACTTGAGAGAAAAACGATTTTTATGGGTAATGTTGTCCAATTACCATTAACAAGTAGATCTGACATATCAGAATAGTAAAAAATACTAATATATTTAATACTTTCCATGTTTTCTCCAAAACTTCCCCAAAATTGACCAACTGCATAAAAAAAGATTATAACTCCAAAACTTAAGACAAGAGATTTCTTAGTATCCATGAATGTTGAGAAGAAAAAGCCAGTGGTAACAAAACATAAATTTAATAAGATCATCATGAAGAAAGCTGTTAGAAACTCTGCCCATGGGATTTCACTGGGAGTAATATTTGGCATAATTAAGATCCCTAGAATTATTGCCAACATTACCCCTAATAGGACAATTATGACGCCAGAAAGATGATATAAATATTTCCCTAAAGAAAATTCCCATCTTTTAATAGGTTTAGATAGAATTAGATCGATTGTTTTATTATCAATCTCTCTTGGAATATCTTGAGAAGCTTTTAGAATAAAGTAAACTCCAAAAAAGAACAATGACATAGAAAATAGATATATATTCATCAAGCCTCCTATAGTACTAAGTGAATAAAATTCACCTATCATCTGCCTTATTGCTTCTGGATAAGACTCTAATAACGCTTCAAAATCCTCAAAAAAAACAGGATCAAATATTGACACAAACCACATGTAAAATAGTCCCATTAATGCCGTATAGAGAATAATACCCTTCTTACTTGTTGTAAGTTCCTTTAACATAATTTTAAATGAGTTCATGCAATCTCACCTCCTTCTGTTGTACTATTTTTATAGTATTGCATAAAAATGTTCTCTAAAGTGGAATGTGTAACAGAAATATCTCTTATAGGTGCCCCATCCCAATTTTTTTCACTAATTTCATGTAAAACTTTTCGAGTTTGTTCAGGGGGTACTAGAAATTGAAGCTCAACATGGTAAGATTGTTTCACAATAGCTTCTGGAACCTCAGAGGATAAATAATTTGTAAATAATTCTAATCCTCTTGGTGTTTCAAAGATTAATTCAATATTCTTCAAATTTTTTGCTTTAAGATCCTTAACATCTGAAATCTCCGCAATTTTACCTTTTTTAATAATTGCTACTCTATCACAAAACTTTTCTACTTCTGGAAGAACATGAGAACACACAAATACAGTACAATTTGATTCTTTCTGACGCTCAGATACAATTCGATAAAACTCGCTCTGATTTAATGGGTCAAGTCCGGAAGTTGGCTCATCCATGATTAATAAATCAAACTTGCCCATTAATGCTACTAAAACTCCTGTTTTTTGTTTATTGCCTTTACTTAGAACTCCCATTTTTCTCTCCATTTCGATTTTAAGACGATCAGCAACCTCATCTACAAATCTCCAATCAATTTCGATTTTATAAAGCTTCGCAAAATATTTGATTAATTGTTTAGCACTCATCTCTTTGTAAATACCAAGCTCCCCAGGTAAATATCCAATTCGATTCCGTATTTCTACATCCTTCTTGGGATTAATTTTCTGACCTAGAATAGTTATATCACCTGCATCAACATTTAAAAATCCAAGCAAACATCGAATTGTGGTGGTTTTACCTGCACCATTTGGTCCAAGAAAACCAAATCGGGATCCTTCTGGAACTTCAAAGGAAATACCATCAACAGCTTTAACTTTTCCCTTATTATAATATTTTTTTAGATTTTTTACTTCGATTGCATTCATTTTTTATTCTTACATTTTTCATATTTTTTAAAATATATAAAAACACAAATATTGATAGTAAAACTATCTATATAAAGGTTCTTCATACAATTTGAAATCTACGAAAAACTTTTAAAATTGAATTTGTATATTATTATTTAAGAATGTCAGAAACTAATGAAGATTATAAGTTTGAAGGAATTCTTCAAGATCTTGAGAAAAAACTTATCAAATTTATGGTTGATTTGGTAAAAACTACTAGTCCATTATCTCCAAAACTTACTGAAATTTTAGGTTATCTACTACTACATGGTGAGCTAACTCAGGCTCAGTTAGTTGAATTAACTGGATTTTCCATTGGAACTATATCTTCGAATTTAAATCAGATGGTTAGTTTAAATATTGTTCGGAAAGAGTTAATCCCCAAGGCCAGGACTTATAAGTATTTATTTCTGGGAGGACAGGGGAGTATAGAATCACAAGCCGGCTTTATGAAACTAGAAATAATAACGAATGCAATTAACTTTTTCAAAGAAAAATTAAAACAACAAGAGCAGTTTAAAGATGAGAAAGGGTTCAAATTATTATATGAAAGAACGAATGCTCTTCTTAAATATTTTCAGTGGCATAAATCCATCATAGAAAAAAAGTATAGAATATTAGGAGCAATAAAATAAAATGGACCAAGGAGAATTATTTAGTGACAATATATTGAAAATCGAAAGAGAAATAGTGGAGTTCTTATCAAACTCTCCAATTCTTTATACAAAAGATCCTTTTTTAAATCAAATTAGAGGGTTATTCTATACGCGTAAAGATTTAACACAAAGAGAATTACAAAAACTCACTCAATTATCTAGTGGAAAGATATCTCAAGTCTTAAAAACTTTAAGAAAATGGGGATTAATTGAAAAAACCTCAATTTCAAGTACTGGAGAATACACATATAGTATGAATTCAATTGAGAGAGCTAATAAGAATTATTTTAATAAGATTATAGATGAGATGACCCAAAACAAAAAACCCTTAGAGGAGGTTAAGAAGATTTTAGAAAGTGAGAGAGAAAAACTCAAAAATCTAAAAGGGTATAATAAGTTAAGTTATTTAGTTCCATTATTTTTACAAGCCATAAAGATTAATATCGAAGTAATGGAAGAATTTAAAGTTGCAGATTTAGGAGAAAAAACTGTTTAAATCTTCATATGAATTTAAAAAAAAAAGAAAAATGAAAATTTGATTATTAGTTATTTATATACTGCTTATTGCTTCTTCTAATATTTGATTAGCCTTATCTCTGATCTTAAGGATTTTTTCCGAAGAGATTGATTCTTCCATGTGATTTAAAGTTATACTTAAACTGTCTCCATGCGTTACCACACCTAAGACTAACTCTGTGTATGGCGAACAAGAAGGCATTAAAATCAGATTCTTCAAGATTAGGTCTCCATATTTTTCTGGAAAGCCTGTTTTACCAAGATTAGTTATAATTTGAGCCATTGCAAATCCTTTTGAAAGTTTTTTATTAACCATCTTATTTGCTATATTTTTTTTATCAGAGAGAAATGCTTGAATTTTATCATAGCTTTTTGAAGTTGATGGGATGAGTGAACCAAAAGCAGCAAAGATTTGAGCTTCAATTAAAGTTGGATTTATCACAAATGCATTCAAAGTGCCTATTAATGCTTGATTTCTTGCTTCAGTGGGCATTGCTTTATTATGAATTCTTTTAACCGCTTTCCAGAAATTATTTTCGTCAGAATATTTAAATTTCAGTCGCATTCCGCCTGCAAAAAAACCAAATTGTTCGCCAGCGGGATTATTAAGTAGATCTCTTAAATTTACTGCAAATGAAATATTCTGTAAATATTTAGGAGAGTTAGGATTCAATTGATTTTGAGCAATGGCAAACGCAATCATCAATGCTGTATTCACAGTAACTCCATTTTTACGACAAGCCATAATCAATGCTTGGGTTTTTTTTTTGGAAAGCTCGTACAAGTGAGCTTTATAAGTATATTTTTTCCAATAACCCTCGTGTAGAGCATAAAAATCATCATAGTTAAAAATCAATTCACTTTGTTCCCATTTTTTATTGATTGTCTTTCCAAAGATTCGCATCATTAAACTTGGTTTAATATCATCAGGTATATTATCTTCGTCAACTAATGGAGCGGGTGGTAGTAATTCAACATTCTTTGAAGGATCTCCTAAATATATCATTATATCTCTTGCTAAATATGCTAAGGACATACCATCACATATCGTGTGTTGACAAAATATAATTAAATCTGAAATTTCAGTTGAATGTAATATTATGAACCTGATTAATGGTCCTTGTTCCATTTTAAAGGGTATTTTATGTTGATAAATAATTTCATCCCTCCATTGAACATCAGAATTACGCTTGATGACTTTTAAAGGGATTTCTATATTACCATTTGCTATAAGATAGAGTTCTTTTCCTTCTGGTTGTAAATGTGCATTGAGTATCGGATGTCTTTTTTGCATTTTTTTTATTACTTTTTTCAATTCATCAATAGAAACGTTCCCTAGAATAGTTGCTATCATGGATATATTTGAATTTGGCACTTTTGAGTGTGTTCGTTCTCTTTGGTTCAATTTCCTTTTAAGATGTTGCTTATTTAATTCTATCTGTTCTAAAATTTTAAACACCTTCAAATCTTCAAATTGTGTGAATTTTCATATTATTTGAAGATTCCAATAATTAATAGAAAAATAATATATTTAAATGTTTTCAATTTTCATGAAGTTTCATAAAATTTAAATATTCAAATGTTCTAATTATATTTAAGCAATGTCTAAAAAATATGAGGATTTTATATATCCTGAAGAAATTAGGAAATATGAGAAACAATTATATGAATTTATTGTAGAATCCGGTAAAAATAAAAGAAGATCTGAAATAGAATCCCACATTTTAGGATATTTTTTATTACATTCAAGTCTTACCCAAAAAGAGATTCAAATATTATCGACAAAATTTCGATCTAGGCGAATATCAAGCGGTTCAATATCAACTTTTCTAAATCAATATACTTCATATGAACCAAGAGTAATCTTGAAAGAGAAAATACCAGACAGTAAGAATAAATTTAGATATCATACCATTTCAGAGAACATTAAAGAGATGTTTGCTGTAGCTAAAGAAGCAGGAGTTAATGTTTTATCTGAAACTATCAGAAAGCTAGAGGAGATATTAAGAGCTTTAGACAATCTAAAGCCTAATGAAAAAGATATCAAACTTTATAATATTATATTGGAAAGAATAAAAGAATTAATAGACTATCTTGAATATCACTTATCCTTACTTGATAATTTTATGCAAAGCGCTATTGGAAAAAAGTATTCCTTAAAAAAAGATATTAAAACCCAAAAAAAAAATTTAAAAGTTAGAGTATCAGAGAATCTAAATTTAAAAGATATTGAAAAAGCACTAATAAATTTAATTTTAAACAATGAAATTTTTATTATAGAAGAGATGAAATATCATCCCATTATTGCATATTTAATTACACGTAAAAGTTTAACACAATTAGAATTAAAAAAGTTAACTGGTTTATCAGCAGGTCTAATTTCTGAAGGATTAAATTATTTAAAAAAGCAAGGTTATATTGAAATTCAAAAATTACAGGGTGTGCGTCAAAAAAAATATGTTTTGGAATCAGTAGGCTATTTTAATTTCCTTAAATTTTATCAAAGATTTAAAAATATAGTTCATAATAAATATAGATTATCGCAGATTTTAGATGAATTAGAAAAAAGAAAGGATAAATTAGGAGAAAAAAATGGTTATAAAATAATTAAAACCCGTGTAAAAGAATTCTTAGACCAATATAGAGTAGTAGATTTTGGAATTAAAATTTTTCAGAAAGCATTGGAAGATTTCAAAAAATCTGGCTAAATATATCAAACCGAAAAGTAATTTTAGAAAGATTTACTTATTATTCCTTCTCTGGTTTCAATAGCGCTAGAACAATTTTAGTCATCATTTTAATAAATTCTTCTTCAGTTCCAAAAGTGCTATTAATGAATGTATAGCGATGAATTAGAATATCTACCACGTTAAACACTTGAATTTCTCTACCATCAAGAACCAACCCTTCCTTAGGGAATTTTTTTATTAGTTCCCGAAACGGTTTTAAGAAAAGTTTAATTTGTGCCGCCGTTTGTTCTTGTGTTACAATATCCTTCTTAATTTTAAGATATTCATCAAGTTTAGAAAATAATTCTGCTTGAATTGCAAGTATAAAGTCACGTTCCTCACCATGTATCCGAATAAGTGCGAGAATTAAATCATATAAAGCATCCGTTATGGAATCATAGTCATTTTCAATTGAATATCCATAATTTTTTAATTTAGGGGTATAATCAGAGGTAGATGCGTTTCCAATTTCTTGAAAAATTGATAATTTTCCTTGAGGAAAATGATAATATAAAGTTCCTATGCTCACTTTTGCTTTGGCTGCAATTTCCTTGATATAGGTATTAACAAAACCTTCTTCTTTAAACAATTTTATTGCTACTTCCATTATTTTTTCTTTAACAGTTCTTTTCATCATAACCAGAAATAAATTAAGATTTTTAACTAATTAAACTAGTAAATCACCTTTTATATAAATATTTTGAGCCGAATCGAATCGATAATTTTAAATAATTTCAAAAATATTTTATCTATGAATTTTTTTAATTCGAGTCGAATCGATTCAAAATAAAAGAATGGTGATTAAAGTAACTGAACCTAAACGTTTAAGTATAACAATTTTAATTAGAAAGCTCATCGCAGTAGTTTTAATAATGCTGGTTTATTATAACTTGATGTTTTGGTTGATTCTTCCACAAATCTTTACAAATCCTATTACTCTAACAGCACTTATCATATATTATATAGTCGGATCTATAGATATTTTTATACGGCCTATTCCAGAAAAAGTCAAAATTACAACAGCAGAGAAATTAATATCATTAATGGGGTTATTACAACCGTTTTTATTAATTCTTGCCTACCTTGAAAATCTATATATAATTGCTCCATTTATTCCTTTTTGGAATGATCTAATTGTTGCATATATAGGTATCATATTTCTGATTATTGGAGGAATTATTATGGTAATCAGTAGAATTCAACTAGGGAAATATGGGACTCCAGTAGTCCATACTGGAGAAGAACATAAATTAGTAACTAATGGATTATATAAAATCGTACGGCATCCAATGTATTTTGGGGCAATTATGATGACGTTAGGGACATACATAACTTTTAGGAGTATACTCTTATTAATTGGTGCAGCAATATCATATGTTCCTCTAATGAGAATACGTATCACAGTGGAAGAAGAAACTTTAATAGGAACATTTGGCGATGATTATAGGAATTATATAAAACGAACCAGAAAATTAATTCCATTTATTTATTGACCCTTAATCCTAAATATTTTTTTTTATTTTTTTTTACCTTGTTTCCAAATTTCAAATTTCATGAAAATATTTAAATAGTAATTTAGCCTATATTTAATTAAGAAATGACAGTTGAAGAAGAAACTGAAATTGAAAGTCACCTTTTCAATGATAAACTACGAAAATATGAAGATAAAATTGTAGAATTTCTTTTAGATATTGCTAAACACAAACATGTTACTCCTAAAATATCCACCATCTCCTCTTACTTATTAATTCATGGAAAATTAACCCAGAAAGAATTAAA
>JBHLRA010000009.1:0-16618 GCA_048883045.1 Candidatus Thorarchaeota archaeon
GAAATTCGTTGGGATAATCTATGCTATAGGAATTGGGCTTTTATGCATTTTCTTGCCACTAGGTATTGCGGGAATAATTAAATTTTAAGATATTTAACTTTAATTTTCTTTTTTTAATTCTTATAATCTAATCTATTTACTTAAACAGATATTTGATTAAAATTAGGCTTTTCTCCTTCAAGTGAATGATTAGATTATTCATTTTATTATCCCTTTTTGATATCTCTAGGGCTTTAATTTAAGATAGATAACTATATATAGGTAAATTAATATAATTAATATTGAACTTATTTTTCAATTAATAATATCTAAAAAAAAAAATCTAAGAACAAGTAGTTGAGACCCAGATGGTCGCATCTATTAATCATACTGAACTATTTGAGAAATCTAAGAAATTTTTTGAAAGTGGCGATATTCTTAACACTTTGGATAATTATACGAAAGCAATGGAACGCATAGATCGATCAAAGCTTAAGAATAAAAATGAGTACATTCAATTTTTAGAAGATATTTTGAATCATTGCAGAGAAAATAATTTACCCGAAGAAGAAGCACTTGTTTTAAGAGCTTTAGCAAGAACTTACTCTATTTTTAAACAACATGCTGAAAGCATGAAATATCACTATCAATCATTAAAAATTCAAAAAAAATTGGGTAAAAAATTAGAAACTGCTGAAGGATTGGTTTTTCTAGCCGAAGACCTCGAAGTATCAGGTAACTTTGATAAATGTATAAAAACATTCGAAGAAGCAGTCGACTTATATCAAGAATTAGGTAAATTAAGAAAAATGAAAGATGTTAAGAAGGAAATTTCTAGACTACAAGCATTTTCAAAAGAAATGGTTGAAGATGAGTATTATTTACACAAATTTAACGTTGACAAATATTAAATCATAAAAACATTGAAACTATTTTACAACTTTTTTTTCTTTTTATTTTTTTAATAATACTATATTTAACTAAATTCATCGTGTATTTGTTTTAATTTAGCATCAGCTAAGAGTTGAATTTTTTTCACAGTTGTATTAGTTTCTTCGCTTATTTTTTTAAGATCCTCATATTCTGGTTTAATATTTATTATTTCTATTCCGTTCTCTGATTCAATAAATGAAACTTTATAGTTTATTTCAAATTTTTTTCCATTGATCTCAATACTATCACTTACTATTTTTCTGTTAATACAAACGCGGTTAATAATATTGAATCTCACGCCTAATGTCCCTAATTCCTTTATAATTTTTTCAATTATCTTGAAGGTAAATTCTGGATGGCATATGACTTTAATAATATATCCAGTTCTGTTTTTTTTTGTTGTACTTGGAAGAATTTGAACATCTAAAATATGTTCTTTTGCTAATGTTGAGATAAAATTTCCGAGAATTTCTCCTGATACATCATCAATATCAGTTTCCAATATGCTTACTTGCTCCATGTACTTCTGTAAAGGATGAGTTATATTAGAAACTTGAAATCCTATATCCTCACCGTAGAATAGTCTTAAAACATTTGAGAATTTTTCAAATTTCTTTTGACCAGTACTATAATTAGTTTTTAAAATTTTCATATCTGGGAAATATAGAATAACTTGAGGCTCTAAGTTTGTTAATAAAGCGGCTCCAGTGGGTGTAGTTAACTCAGAATCTATTGGTCCTCCATATGTTATTAGATTTGATTTTTCTAAAATCTTTAAAGTAGCAGGAGCGGGAACGGCTAGAACACCATGTTTTGTAGAAATATTACCACCACCCAAAGGGAGTTTACTGCAATAAATTCTTAAATCTTTATCATTATCACCCTTAATCTCATCTAGTGCAGTTGTTACTCCAATAATATCTATCAATGTATCAACAGAACTTAATTCATGCAAATGAATATTCTTAGTCAATTCTTTATGAACTTCAGCTTCTGCTAGAATTAAAGATTTTAAAACTTTATTTGCATATTCTTTAGCAGAATCAGAAATATTAGAATTTGCTAAATAATCCTCCAATGATTTTTGAAGGACAATTGCTGTTCGGTGTTCTTTGGTTTCTTTGATATCAATTTTTAACTTATTTACTTGGATTCCATTTATTTCTATTTTACATAGCCTAATTTCTAATTTTGAAACTCCTGGTAATATATTTTTTAATTTTTTTAAATCTTTTAAAATTTTATCATGTTCTGGAATTAAATCTAAAAGAGCAGCTAGAAGCATATCTCCAGAAATACCAGAATTCTGTAAATCAATATATAATATTCTCATTTTATTCTTCTTTTAAAATCACTATAAAACTCATTAGTTAAAGTAATAACAATTTTATAATTATATTATCTATTTAATAATATTAAGAATTATAAATAATAAATTATATTTTCAACGCTAGGGCAAATATATGTCAGAACTACAAACTATTAAGGCTTATCTTAACCAATTACCCGCAACTTTACTAAAACTGTTAAACATTGATCCTCCACAAGGTATAATCCCAGAACCAGTTCAACAAATTTTAGATTTGTATCAAGGTATTGAAAGAATTAGCATAATTTTAATCGATAATTTCGGACTTTTTGAAATTACTTATCTAAAACCACAATTTATGATTACTAATTCTGAAGTAATGTTATTGTTAAGTACCAAAAATCCCTACACTCTAGGAGTATTACATCAGTTAATGTTCGGTGGTTTTGATATTGAACCAAATGGATTTCACTTATTAAAAGCTATAAGTAATGCCGGGAAAACTTCATGTTTTATTGGTAGAAAGAAAGATTTAGATCGATATGATGGAGGAACAAAATCCATTCCAAAGGATAGTGATATGAGTACTTGGGTTGAATCTGCCAAAGCTATTAATACACATGACCTTTCTTGGATGCATTATTTAGATTTTGAGAATTTACACAAACAACAACAACGATTAAAACAAAGAACTCCTGAAGATTTGATTGAAAAATTAATTAATAGAACAGATAAATGGATTTTGGGTAATTATAAGCAACTTAGATCAAATTCATTAATGATAATTATTGGGGATCATGGAAGAGTAAAGATGGACATGGCATATAGTGGTAAGATTGCTCAATGGAGAGAAGCAAGTGTCCCAATAGCAATTCTTATGAGAAAATAATTCTTTTTTATCATACTTTAATTCTAAAATAAATTGGCTTTTTAAAATGGAGGAATATAAACGTTTTACAATTTCTCTTCCTCAAGATCAATATAATAAATTTGAGGAATTTAGAAATCAATTAGGAATCTCAAGATCAGATGCAATTAGAAAGTCTATGCATCTTTTCCTGACACAAGATGAGAATATCTCTATAGTATCAGAAAATGTTGTGGGGTGTATTGCAATTATGATGACCCATGAACATGTAGATCTGAATCATGAGCATACTCATAAACATATTGATGATTCGCCACATGATCATGACTATAGTTCAAGACCTATTTATGCCAATGTTCAGCAAACTGATGAAATCTTAAAAAATGACATTCAACATCATTTCCATGATATTATTATCTCTACTATGCACGTTCACCTAGAATATGAGAAATGTTTAGAAATTATAGCTGTATCTGGTCCTTTTAAAGATGTAAAAAAGTTAAAAGATTCTCTTCAACGCTTAAAAAGCGTATTATCGATAGGATTTTTCATTATTGATAAAGAGATAAAATAAGAATAAAATATTCCATTTCCATTAGAAGAAGTATAAGGTATAGGCGATTTGGTTAGGAATTTTTATTCTTTATTTATATTAAGTGGGTTATGTGTGTTAAATACAACATCCAATTTAATAAATTTAAATTTCTAAAGAGTAGTAAATTAGTAATTTCTATCTTAAATAGATTTAAAATGAAAAGAATAATATTAGAAAAAAACCAATTTAAAAATTTTAAATTATAAATCTTTTTCTTGTACGGTTTTCCTATTATTTGCTTTAGCTCTTCCAATTGCTTTGTCGAGAACACCAATGATCGCATCATTAAGTGCAGGTCCATCAATCAAATCCCCACTTGTGTTGCAACCCTTACTTTTGATATATTCTCGGACTTTACTTTTTACAAAAAGAGCCTCAACAGCAGCTTTTTTAGCCATTTTTTTATTCCTCCTTTAAAGTTTTTAAATATGTTTTAAAAATGTTTTAAATTAAATTTAATTTTAAATATTATTCTGTCTTCCTTATTTTTAAACTTTAAGATCAGATCATCTTAAACGATGAATAAAAACTTCCTAGATGCAATTTTTATAATTTCAAATTTTTGTTAAATTTGAGGCAGAAATTAAAATTAAATATAAATTTAGTACGATATTATTTATTCCATATCGGAAATAATTGATTTAATTAGAAAATTAAGGATTTTCTTATGAAAGCTGTTTCTCTTAATGGAAAATGGAAGTGTATATCTGATTACCAAAATATTGGGATTAAGAATAAATGGTATGATCAAGAACATTATGAACTTGATGAAAAAAATTTAACTGATATTGAAATTCCTAAAAGTTTTAACGTTTTAGATGAATTTGAGAATTTTGAAGGTATCGTTTGGCATTTTTATCAATTTAAGATGAGTGAAGTCTTAGATTTATCTAAGTTCGATTATCAAATTAGATTTAAAGGTGCTAACTATAATTCTAAAGTATGGTTGAATGAAAAGTTTTTAGGTCAACACAATGGAGGATTTACCCCATTTACTTTTAACATCAATGGTATAATTACAGAAAAAGATAATTATCTTGTTGTTCGGATTGACAATAGAAGAAAAAAAGATCAAGTACCTGCAATTTCATTTGATTGGTTTAATTGGGGCGGTATTTACCGAGATGTTGGCATATTAATCTTAGATAAAAATAGGTTAGAAAATGTTTTTATAAAAACATCTTTAATTACAAAACAAAAGAGTAAAGTTGAAGTCTCCTACCACATTAAAGGGGAAGTTTCGATAAAGTGGCAAATATTGGAAAAAACCAATTCTAACACCTTATATAATGGGACTGTTCTTGAAAGCTCTGCAAAAGGAGTATTTAACATAGTCATTAATAATCCTCAGTTATGGTCTCCAGAAAATCCTAATCTCTATTATTTAGAAATTTATGATTCATTACACAATGATGTCTTAATTTTTGAGACTCATTTTGGCATAAGACAAATTGAAATATCCGGTATAGATTTGATTTTAAATAAGGAAAAAATCTTTTTGAAAGGAGCTAGTCTACATGAAGAATATATGCCTTATGGAAGAACTATTCCATATGAAAAGCGAAGGGAGGATATTCTTAATTTTAAAGCTCTTGGATTCAATGCAATGAGAACTGCTCATTATTCCCATGATGAAGATCTTATGGATATTGCAGATAAAGAAGGGATATTAATACTTGAAGAAATTCCTGTGTACTGGACAATCGACTATAAAAATTCAAAAACATATGAAGTAGCAGCAAATATGTTAAAAGAACTTATTTGGCGTGATATTAATCATCCCTCTGTAATTTGGTGGAGTGTAGGAAATGAAGTTCCATTACATAAAAAATCCTGTTCTAAATTTATAAAATCCCTAATGAAATTAGCAAAAGAAATTGATAATACTAGGCTTGTAACAGTAGTCTCTCGAAAGTTAATACCTGATTTAACAAGAAGAACAGTAGATATTACAACAATAAATACATATTTTGGATGGTATTTTGGACATGAAAGGATGATAAGTTTTATTTTAGATTTAATCAGAACCCCTGTCATAAATAAACCATGGATTTATACTGAATTTGGGGCAGGAGCAAAATATGGTTTTCATGCTGATTGGAATAAACAGGTAAAATTTAGTGAAGAAAAACAATTACAGGTTTTAGATTATACTATTAGAACTATTAATTCAAAAGACTATTTTGCAGGGTGGTTTATATGGATATATAGGGACTTTCGTGCTCCTCAACGGTTAAATAAATATCAACAAGGTTATAATAGAAAAGGTATAGTTAGTGGGGAAAATAATGAAAAAAAACTAATAACTTATAGATTTCCAAAGATTCTAAATGAAAGAAGAAGGACCTATAAAACAAAACTGTTAGGCATATTTTTATGGATTATTTTTTATCCATTATCATTTATTATATTCACTCGAATAATTAATCAATTCTTAGAACATCGTGTAAAAAAAGAGAAATTCTAATTCTATTCAAAGAAATTAAATTTAAAAATATAAAAAATTGACAGACATAATTTTTTCGAAAGCTCCAGTCCGAATATGCGATATTGGAGGTTGGACGGATACTTGGTTTTATCCAAAGGGTGCTGTTTTCAGTATTGGTATCAATTTGTGTAGTTATGTAAGGATTATCCCAAATCTTTCAAAAATCGTCAAAATATTTTCAGAGAATCTTAATATTAGTACAGAAATCCAAGATTTTAATAAAATAAAATATGATGGCAGACTTGATCTGTTAAAAGCAGCAGTAAAAAGAATGAATATTAAAGGAGGGGTAGATATTTATATTAGAGCAGAAGCCCCTCCTGGCTGTGGAACAGGAACAAGTGCTAGTGTAGCCGTAGCTTTAATTGCTGCATTAACATATTATTCACAAAAAGATTTAAAAAAAGGAAACATTGCTGATTTAGCACATAAACTTGAAATTGAAGAATTAAAATTAGAAAGTGGAGTTCAAGATCAATATGCTGCGGCTTTTGGGGGATTAAATTTTATGGAAATTGAATATCCTTCAGTTAAGATAACTCCATTGAATATTAATAGAAGTCGATTGAAAGAACTTGAAAGTCAATTGATTTTGGTATATTTAGGTTCAAGAAGTTCTAATTTAATGCATAAAGCTGTAATAGATAGTTATAGAAAAGGCGATAAATCTACATTAAAATCATTAGAAATCATGAAAAATTGTGCCTATGAAATGAAAGAAGTAATTAATGCTGATAGTCTTAATTTAATCGGGGAGGTTATGAATAGGAATTGGGAAGCTCAAAAGAATCTACATCCTCTTATGGTTAATCCGACGATTAATAAATTAGAACAAATCGCCGAAAAGTTTGGTGCTATTGGTTTTAAGTTAAATGGTGCTGGAGGAGGCGGATCTGCTACGATTTTATCAGCACTAGGATCCGAAAACAAACTAAAAACAATAATAAAAGAAGCAGGATTCCATGAACTTCCAGTTAAATTGAATTTTGAAGGAGTTAAAACCTGGAAAGCTAATTCAAATAATAATAAGATCTGAAATTAATATAAATTTGAAAAGTCAGAGCTTTTTATATTTATTTTTCAACAGTAAATCATGGGAATTCAGGATCAACTACCCATGTCTTCAATAATTAAAAGATCTTTTGATAATATTAACATTCACAACATATTTATCTTTAATAGATCTGGTGTTTGTTTTTATGGCAAAAATTTTACAGACTATTTTAAAGTCGAAAAAAATCTTATCTCTCCCTTTATTACGGCCTTAATGTCTTTTTCTAAAGAAATGATTGGAAAAAGATTCAAGACATTAGAAATGGGTGATGTAAAATTTGTAATTTTTGAAATGGGTAATATGAATTATAATGTTTTATGCGATACAATAGAAAATGAAAAATTTTTAGAGGAAATGATTTCAAAAATTAATAAGCGTCTTGCTAAATATATGTTTAAAAAAGATATTGATATTGATGACCAAATCGTATTCGATAGTAAACTAATTGAAGTTATTGAGGAAATAATTAATGATGTATTCAGTCATGAGTTTGATTTAAAGAAAGAACGAAAGATTATCGAATATGTAAAAGAAACTACATCATTTGATGGAATAGATGGCACTATTCTTTTAACTGACAGGGGAAAAGTGATATACTCTTCTTATAACATAGTAAATTTAAAAAACTTTTTAAAAGAGGTCGATTTTCGAGTTAAAATCTATAATAATTCCATATTAAAGCTATTTTATACATTAAAGGATAAGAGATTTATATTTTCAGAGTATGTAAAGGATAAATATTTCATTATATTAGTTTTTAATTCATATGTCAAATTTGGGATTGCTGAACATTATTTAACTCGTATTGTTAAATCTGTTAAAGAGATTATTTCAGATTAGATTATATTTCATGTGAACTTTTTTTTAAATATTAGAATCTTTATCACAATTTAGAAATCTTAGAATAAGATTCAAATTTATGATTTATAAAAACTAAATTAAAAAATCTTTTAGTATAAACATAAACTAAAATTGATTGTGAATTTATCATGTCTAAGACGGAAGAAGGTTTAAAAGAAGCATTTGCTGGAGAATCACAAGCAAATCGTAAATATTTAGCATTTGCTCAAAAAGCAGACCAAGAAGGTTTCTCTCAAATAGCAAAAATCTTTAGAGCTGCGGCAGCGGCGGAAACAGTCCATGCTCATAATCATCTTAAAGTTCTAGGTGGGATTAAATCAACTAAAGAAAATATAGATGCTGCTATTGAAGGAGAACATTATGAATTTACAAAGATGTATCCTGAATTTCTTGATGCTGCTATAAAAGAAGGAAATAAAGATGCAGAAAGAACATTTAAATATGCCAACGAAGTAGAAAAAGTTCATCACAAATTATATTCTGCTGCTCTTGAAGCAATTAAGAGTGGTAAAGATTTAAAGAAAGAGGATGTTTACATTTGTCCAGTCTGTGGATATACTCATGAAGGAGATCCACCAGATAAGTGTCCTGTTTGTGGAGCTGCAAAAAAGGTCTTTAAGCAAATTACTTAAATTTTTTTTATTTTTTTTTAGTTTTATTATTCTATATGGTCCATGGACTATAGCATTCTTTAATTTTTAATAGGTAACTATTTAGAGAAAAATTCAAATCTTTTTCTGCTTTTTGTAAACCAACAAGACTGGCGCCATTATTATAATACTGAAGAAGTAAATTAGAAACTTGTTGATTTCCTAAGGAGATTAAAGTTTGAAGTCGAGCATTTTTAATAATTGATTTAAAATTTTTAAACTTTAACTTTATTGAACTAATGTTCTTAAGTTCTTGTTCCAATTTCTGATATTTTCTTTGATATTCAGATATTTTATCATCTAAAAAGAACGATATCTCTTTTTGATATGGTGTATTAAGTTTTGGTATAAAAGGATTAATATTCACTCTTAATGAGTTCTTTGGAAAACCCAATTGGTCTATTGATTTCAATAAACTTATAATGGCTTCAATATCTCTTTCAGTTTCATTAGGTAATCCAATTAAGAAATAAAATTTAACGTTTTTGATTTGAGAATCTTTGATTAGAGTTAAGGTTGAAATAATTTGTTCATTTGAAATTTTTTTTCCAAGTTTATATCTCATTATTTCGGAGCCTGCTTCCGGGGCTATTGTAATTGTTTTAATTTCCGCTTTTTCAAATACTTTAATTATGTCTTGTGTTAAATGCTCAACTCGAATTGAAGGAATAGTCAATCTTTTTCCCTTATCAATTATATATTCACAAATTTGCTTGAATTTAGGATGGGATGAAACACATGAACCTATAAGACTAATTGTTTCATAATTAGAATACTGTATGCTTTCTTGAATAGAATTAATTATGTTTTCATAACTTCTATTTCGAAATGGATAATTATGAAATGAGGATATACAAAATTTACATTGAAATGGACACCCACGATTTATTTCTAAAAAGAAATTACTTTCAAAAATATGTTTTTTACTAGGAAAGCTAGAGATTAATTGAAATATGGGCGTTGGAGATTCATCAAGATTTTTAAGAACTGACCTTTTTACTTTATTTTCAAGCAAAGGAATAAATAATCCTTCAATATTTTTTGCTCTTGTTAAAAATTCTTTATAATTTATTTTTCGTTCATTGTAATTTTGAAATAAATCGAAAAAAATAGGTAAATTTTGTTCCGAATCGCCAATAAATAATATATCAAAAAATTTACTATATGGAATCGGGTTTGAAGTGACTGCTGGACCTCCTGCTATTAATATAGGATACTTAGAATTATCTTTTAGAATTCCATCTTGACGTTCTAGAGTAGTTAAAGGAACTTCTGCTTTATCTATAATCCATAATACATTTTTAAAATCATTTTCAAAATGTATTGAAAATCCTAGAATATCAAACTCATTTGGTAATACTCTATTTTCAAGAGATCGCAAAACGTTTTTTGAAGAATAATCTTTTGAAGCGGGAAATTTTAACAATAAGTCATCAGGTAGAAATATCCTTTCACATGCAATATTTACATTTGAGTTAATTAAAAAATAGAGAAGTCTAATAGAATATGAAGACATGCCAACTGAAATTTTATTTGGATAAATTAATCCAAAAGAAAATTCAATTTTACGCCAATCCTTAACTATTACGTTCTCTGTAAGCATATAAAAGGTACTTAAAAATTAATATTATAAATATCATTTAATTATAAGATATAGATTCACGTTCTGCTTTAATTTTCTTAATTTCTTCTACGATAAGAGGTAAAATTGTACCTGTTTTATGATTGATAACTAATTCTGCCCGATCATCTAAATCCGTTTTATCATCATTGATTATTATTAATTTTCCTCCTTCTCTTAAAGTGTATAAAGGTAAATCACAAATTGGTGCAACCGTGAGAGAAGATCCAGCAATTAACATAACATCTGATTTCTTTGCTAAATCTATTGACATATATTTTTCAAAATTAGGTAGTTGCTCTCCAAATAAGACTACCGAGGGTTTTAATGGTGCACCACAATAATTACATCCTGGACTTTTTTCCTTTTTAACTTTACGCAATACTTGTTCTTTATTATAGCTCGCACGACATCCTAGACAAGTGAATCTATTTATATTCCCATGAACTTCATACACGATAATAGATCCTGCTTTTTGGTGTAACTCATCTACATTTTGTGTTATTGTTGCTTTTATAATATTCATTTTTTCAAGTGAGGCAATTGCATAATGACCTGGATTAGGTTCTGCATTGAATAAGGTAGGTGCTATATCTTCAGCCATTTTCCAAAATTTTGATGGATCTTTTAAGAATGATTCTATAGTTCCATAAATTTTTGGTTTATACTTTTGCCAAATTCCACCTTCACCCCTAAAATCGGGAATTCCAGATTCTGTTGAGATTCCCGCGCCAGTTAATACTATAGCATGTTTTGAGTTTAATAATAATTCTGAAGCTTTACGAATATTTTCTTTTACTTCTGCTTTCAATTTACTCATTTTGAATATGAATAAAAATGTTTAAGTTGTTAATGCATGTAATTCTAATAAAATTTATACTTATTGATTATATTATTACGTACTAGTGCATATTTCTAATATAAAATAAAAAAAAATTAATATATTCAATAATTCTAATATCCATAATAGCTAATTCCTAAAAGTTTTTCTACATGATATCTTCTTTCAGTATTATTTGTGGGAATGATGTTTTATATTGTTCTGATGAAAATAGATACAAGGCTTTTGAAATAGTTTTATTTGTAGAGAAGCTTATGAATATATTCAGATGGCGTTTAAAAAATATCTGTTTAAAAAGCAGGAAAAAAAAAAGAGAAAGAATTATTGTTGAGCATATTATTACAAATGCGGGACAGAATCTATTTTTTTGCTGCATTGGTCATTTTCCCGTAGGATCAAAAGAATCCTTTAAAATGTTAAAAGAATTCCGTGATCAAGTAAAAATTCAATATAAAGATCTCTCTCGATTAAAAATTACTTCAAGAGAGCCAACCTTTAAGCAAGTAATCAATCTTATAACAGAATATTTAAAAGATAAATATTTGGATCCTTTAGAAGAAGAAATTATTTATGATAAAGTTAATAATAATGGGAGAAATGCTATTTTGTATGCAGGTATTTCTGCACAAGGCTTGCCAATAATTTCTCAATTATATGACAATAATCTTTTAAGTAACCTGGAAAGAGAGAGAACTTTTGAAAATATTGAATTATTTAGCTCAGATCTTTCAGCAAAACTAGCTACTATTTCTATGAACACCAAAATCCGTGCTAAAACAAAAATTAAAGAAATCCATTTGGATGATATCATTGATTCTGCAAATCATAATGGTAAAAAAGTTATATTATTTGGAAATATAAATGGATATTCAATAGATTTCATTGCTACTGGTAATTTTTACAAAATAAAAGCGATATTTAAGCAACTCAAGGCAAAAATGGCGTTGGATTCTGCCTTTAAAAGTGAATTTTCAGGAGATTTGAAGCCTTTCAAACATTTATCTTATTATCTTGATGAAGTAGTTAAAGAGTTTGACCAAAATTACTAAATGATTAAATATAAATTAATACAATGGAATATATATTTGTATATCTTTCTATCTTATTGAATTGCCAATTTTTCTTGAATTTTTGGTGATTCTCTTTTTCTAAACTCGCGTAATAATTTCGAGAATTTTAGTGGTTTGCCTGTATAATTTACTTCCGCTAGTGCTTGTTCTTGGTAAGCAATAAAGAGTTTATTAGAAAATTCTTCCCAATCTCGACATATTGCTAGAGTCTCTTCATCATTTCTAAGAAGACTATCATATGACATAATTCTGTCAAATTCTGATATGTATTCTTCAATAATATCCGAGTCTGCTCCTTCTAGTAAATCTCTACAAAATTCATCGGCAGAGTACCAGTCTTTTACTCGTGAAAAATCTCGGTGAATTTGCGTAAGGAGGACATTTCTTGGACCTTCCCATAGTTCCATAATCATTGAATCTCTATGAAAACGCGGAGATGAAAGAAAATCTTCCATGATACCATGTCCTCCATAAAATGAAATTGCTTTCCTTATCATCTTTGGTGCCTCATCCGCTACTACAATTTTTTGAAGCATAATTAATTCTCTTAATCTAAACCGACGTTTACGTTCTTCAATATCTTCAATTTTTTCTAAATCTCTTATACCACTGATGAGTTTTTCTTTAAAATGAATATATTCCGCATAAACTTTAAAACAACCCGCTGCTGATCTTTTAGCAAAATGATCTAGTTCGTATATTTGATTTATCATCATAGGAAAGGAAGATATTGGTATACCAAAGGCAGTTCTAAATTGAGAATATAATATCGCTTCTCTAGCTACTCGTAGTGCTCCAGATGCCATTCCAAATGCAACATGAAGCCTAGATAACGAAAGGACAATTCCAACAATATCCGCTAGTCCCATTTCAAGTGGACCTATAGGATATGCCACACTACCATTATATGTTATTTCAGCTGTCGGTAACTCAGCAGTTCCTAATTTTTGTTTAAGCCTATCAATTGTATAAGAATTTCTTATTTCTTTTTCTTTATTCCCTGGTAACCAAGCAGGAACCGCAAATGCAGCCACTTTGGTGGAAGTTTGAGTTCCTTTAGGTTTTGCAGTTACTATTTGATGATCAGAGTGTATTGCTGAACAGAAAAACTTCTGACCATAAAGACGCCACACATTTGAGATCCCATCAGGACCCTCCTCTTCTTCAAATACGGCTTCAACTAAGTTTGCAGGTACATCACTCCCACCCTGAATTTCACTTACAAATTGGGAACCTAATTTATATTCACCATTTATACCATCTCTAATAGAACTAAGGATATTTTTTGCTTCATGACTTAAAGTTTCCTCATACTTTTGCATAAGTTCAACGGCTCCATGGGTGCATGCTACAGGACACATTACTCCCGCCTCCCCATTCTCATATAATAAAAACATTTTAATGAATCTACTCCACGCTGAATTCCTTGTGGGATCAAAAAGACCAAGGCTAAAAACTTCACGCTCTAAAATCTGAGTCTCTAAACATCTTTCTATACGATCTATTCGATGATTATGAGCATCATAGTGTTTCACTTTAGTAACTTTTATCCGATTCTCAAGCTCATTAGCTTTATCAGCAAGATTTCGGAATCGAAATGAAACATAATCAGAAAGAGCTTGAAGGTCTCTGTCAACTTTATCAAACTCGTCTTGAGGGACATATTTTTTCACAAGAGCTTGTAGAAACTCATCATCTTTATAATAATTGAAATGATCTCTTACAAACAAAAAATTATCAAAGGAATAAGGATTGTTTCTATTTCCTTCTTGGTTAGAAATTAGTATCACTTCCTATTATTAGTTATAATCAATAATAAACTAAATCTTAGAAGATATATTTTAATAAACGTATATAGTTTATTAATTTTTTAGAAATTAAATGATCTTGACTAATGAAATAGTATATAGAATTATATTAATTTTTAGTTATTCAGTTCTAGTATTTTCTTATATTTAATCAGTATCTTCTATTCAAGAGTCATCCTCAGCAGTTTCATTATCCCCTTGAGCTCTACTAGAGGTTTGAGCTAGTTTTTTTACATTAATTCTTTCAGATCTTTTAATTTCTGACTTTCTGGATCTTTTAACCTCAACTTCCACAATCTCAAATTGATCATCGGGAATTTCCTTATCTTCCCCTCCTTCGGGAATTGAAACTAACTTACTCTTAACGATCACGGAATTAGATAATGGATAAATGGTTTTAGCAACTCTTTGAATTTGGTTTTGGAACTCACCAAAAACTATCCCTGCAATAAATTTTTCATGGTTCAGACTTTTAGCAAACTCTCTTAATATCTCTCTCATAATTTTCCGAATCAATATCTGCTGGCTGCTTCTAGCTCGTTTTATAGTGGTACATAAGACTGTAATTCGAAAAATATAATTATCTTTTGTCGTTAAATTGATAATTGTTTGTATCTTAGTACTTCCTCTTCCAATTAAGGATCTGATAAAATCATTTGTATAACTATGACCTTGAAATACTGTATTGCATTTTCTTGCTTCTTCATTAACTTCTGTGATTTGAAATTTTAACTTTAAACTGATATCCGAATATTTTCCAGTAAAATCATACAGTAACGCCTCTACAGTCCTTCCAATCAATGTATCTTCCAGACCGATTATTTCTCCAATAGGTTTGAAATTAAAGCTCTTGCTCGTTACTACAGTATACCAAGTTTTATCTTTAAAACTTACCTTCTTAACTTTTGTTTTTTTTTTCCTAGCTCTTGAACTCACTTTGCATCCTCCATTTATCTTGCTACAAGCGTTCTAATTTTCTCTACATCGTATTTGAAATCAGATGCTAAAATTTTCTTCTTTTTATAATATTTTATTAATCGATATATCTTGCTCTCAGTACGGTTTAAACCTTTGCGAGCTTCAAGGTCTTTATGATTTGTTTCTAGATGTTTTCTTATACTTAAAGCTTTTCTAACTAAATTAGCTAATTCTTCTGGCAATGTCGTTTCAATATTGTTTTCTTCCAGAATCTGACTAACTTTTTTACCAGTTACGACTTTAACTAATGGTACACCTCTAGAATCTCTCATTATAGTACCGATCATTGATTTTGAGTGACCTTTTCTTGCGAGTTTAACTACTTCGCTTTCAACTTCCTCAGGTGAGAGTTCTATCCATACTGGTTTTTCCAATCTAGCGGGTCTAGTTGACCCACTGCATCCCTTTTTCCTGCTGTGCATCCGAGCCATTTTCTATTTACTTTTCCTGTGCTTTGTAGAATATAACTGAGATTTAAAATATTAAGTTATAAAATATTTAAAGAAGTATACAAAATAAAATTTTGGAATTTTGAAGCTATAAGTAAGAACTAAATTAAATATTTCCATGTTCTATGGGTTTTGATTATTAATCATTTATAACTATACTAATTATGAAGAAAGAAGAAAATTTGATCTATTTTGTTACTGGAAATATAAATAAATTTAATGAGATTTCGGATCTTTTCTCAAAAGCGAATATGAAGTACTCTTTACAACAAAAAGATATTAAAACTTTAGAAATTCAAGCAGATAACATAAAAGAAGTGGCTTTATTTAAATTAAATAGTATTAAAGGACAAATTAATGGATCATATTTCATAGAAGACGCTGGATTTTTTGTTGATTCACCCCTTAATGGGTTCCCAGGTGTTTATTCATCTTATGTCATGAAAACAATAGGAAATAAAGGATTGTTGAGGTTGATAGATGATTTTAAGAAAACAAAAGCTCATTTTACTTCTATTATTGCTCTTTACTATGAACCTCTTGAAAAAAACTTTTTTTTTGAAGGTATAGTCCAAGGTAAAATTTCAGAAACCCTAAGAGGGATGGGTGGTTTTGGATTTGATCCTATTTTTTTACCTGATGTAGCACCAGAAAGAACATTCGCAGAATTAACTACAGAAGAGAAAAACAAAATATCTCATAGGGGGATAGCATGGTCTAAATTTATCAAATTTTTGAAGGAACATGGTTAAAAAGTCTGCCTGAAAATATCCATTATAGACTTTTTATAAAAATACTTGATTAAAATAATGTAGGTTCCTAAAGCTGAAATAGATATTGATAAGATGAAGACACGAAGTAAAGTGTCCCAGGGTAGCGTAAAAATAACAGGCATCTCAGTCATCAGCGACATTGTTGATTCGAGTAAATATGCGGTGAATGTACCAATTATAGTTCCCATAATTCCGGCAGCAAGTAATATTGTTAAACTTTCAATTGAAAACATGTTTCTAACATTTCTAGCTTTCATGCCCATAGAACGAAGGATACCAATTTCAAATTTCCTTTCTAACATTATTGCATACATGCTACTAACTAACCCAAAAATGCTTAT
>JBHLRA010000009.1:16718-33504 GCA_048883045.1 Candidatus Thorarchaeota archaeon
CTCGCAATGGATTTAGCTATAATACAAGTATTATTATGAGTGAATAATTTATTAAATGAATATGACGTACTACTTCCATCACTCTCCCATATTAACAAATCCTTATCAATCAAATCAACAAAATCTTCATTAATACCTATAAATCCAGCATCGACAACATCAAAATCCATCAAATCTCCCACTGTAGTTTCGAATTTGACATCTTCTTGAGCGCTATAGAATTGAAAAATACTCATCATCGCTTCTTCCGATCCTCCTCCTGAAAAACCTACTTGACCTTCACTAACATCAAAAATTGCTGATAATGTAGCCTGGATATCGAAAGTATTATGAAGTGAAATTGCTAATTTATCAACTCCCGCTAGATTTCTCAAATCTTCAGCCATTTCGAGAGTAAGCGAACTCTCAGGATTATATAATTCTTGATTTACTAAAACTAAATCAGATCCATATTGAAATTTTAAATTTAATGCTGTATTCTCAGATTCCATTTCAGTCACACTCGTTATAAAAAAAATAAATGAGAAACTAATAGCAAACATAAGAACAGTACTAGTATTTCGTCTTCTATATCGCTTTAATGAAATCCCTATGATGCTACTATATTTTTTTATAGCTGGTGTAATTATTCCTAAAAAGATCCTCTGAATTAATGGTATTATTCCAATTGAAGCAAAAACTAAACCAATTACTATAGCAGCGAGTAATCCAACAAAGAGTCCAGTTGTTAACATATAATCACCAGTGACAAAAATATTTGGCAGTAGAATGAATACTATCATCCCAATTGCTGCAATCGAGATCCCAGCAAGAAAACTTTTAACATTCATACTCCCTTCTTTCTTAATCTCCCAACCCTCTTCTTTAGTTTGAAAAGGAGTGATAGATTTAATTATATCAACCCTTGCGGTTCTAATAGCAGGTATTAAGGCTACTGCTAATGACACGAATGTACCTATTGTAAAAGTTAATATGAGAGTGTCAGGTTGAATGACCCATTCAACTTCGGAAAACTCAAATTGAAAATGATATATAGGAAATATGGATTGAGCTATTGGTCTCATTAGTGTAAATCCAAGTATCATTCCAATAATTGACCCAAACAACCCTAATAAAAAACCTTCAAATAAAACCATTTTCATTGGATAAATTTTTTTACTCCCCACTACTCGAACAATACCAAATTCCCTAACTCTTTCTTCTGCTGAGGTGGATAGAATGCTACTTATTAGTATTCCCGTTATAAGCATTGAAAGGATTATTATAAACCAAAAAATTATGGTAACCATCATTAACATAAACTGACCACTTTCAAGTTCCTCTAATTTGGGTAAATTTACAGAGAATTCATTAAGATCCAGTCTTTCTTGTATCCTAGTACCAATTATTCTTAATCTCCTTGTTGTTAAGGTTAAATCACTTGCGTCATAGACGTTTTTAGGGTTTTTAATAGTCCCTACAACGTAGTTAATTTGGTTTTCTCTTTGTAAAAAATCTTGAGCTTGTTCTAAATTAACAAGGATTAGAGATGATTCAAATTGCATAAATTTAAGATCTTGGACACAAATTTCTACAATTGTTAAATTTAATTCATAAGTTTGGTATTCTAAATGGATAGTATCCCCCTTGGAAACATTAAGGATCTCAGCAACATTTCGCAAAATGACACATTCACCATCATCTGGCTCATCTTCATAGATCTCGTTAGTTTCTTCTCCCTCATCATCAACTATAATTAAATTTCCCAAATTTCCATTTTCTGCTTCTTTTAAAAAATCAAGACCATATAATTGTAAGAAGCCACTTGTGTTTATGTTTTCCGAAGTTGTAGTTACTAACATCATAATTCGAGGAAATAATTCGTCAACACCCTCAATATCGCTTAATTCATTATTAATAATGTTTTCATCATAGAATGGATCAAATGTTAAATCAGTTTGAATAGTACGAGTGATTAATATATCATTCTTACCTGTCGTTGACGTAACATATAAAAGATAATTATAATTCACTGTATCATTTAACATTCCAATAACAGTCAATAAAAATAATGAAATTGCAATACCACTTATCCCAAATATTGCTTTAGCCTTATCTCTCTTGAGATCAAGCCAAGAATGCTTAAGAAATTGTAGATTTATCCGCTTCCTTAACCTATATATTAAGTTTCTTATATCCATTTTTTACTATTCTAATTCTTATTGTTTAATTTAAACATCTAAAATACTAAATTTTTTCTTCTTACTCTTAAATTTTTTCAAAACCTTGCCCTCTTTAGCTAATATTTCTTGAACTACTGCTTTTTCTTGCCTAATTAATCTTACTCCTTCACAGGTCTTATTTTTGCAATAATAATTATCCCCTGGTTCATCTTTGAAATACCATTTTTTACAATTCTCACATAAGTAAGCAGCATATATTTGATCATGCTCACAAGCTGGGCACATAATATCAAATTTTGATGTAGAAAACCAAGATCTACATGATTTGCAGTATAAAGTTAAAGGTCTAGTTAGTTCCTCCTCTTGTTCAATCAATTCTAACCTTTTGATTACTTGATCTTTATCAATATTTTTCATTCTGATTTTTTCAGCACGATTCTCCTTTATTTTACTAATCCATATTCTACCTTTCCTTTCTGAGATAATATAAATTAAAAATCCTATAATGATAGCAGACACAAATATAATTATGTATGGACCCCATGTACTCCACCACTTCATATTATTTACTCTAACAATAACAATTTCTTCTCCCATATTTCCTTCCAAGTCATAGGCTACCACTTTAACTTCATATCTTCCATCGCTATATTTAGTTGTATCCCAACTAAACTCTAAAACATGCGTAGTACTATTAAATATGAGTTTGCTTCTATCAATGCTCTTTCCATTGAGATAAATATAAATTTTTGACTCATCTAACTCAATATTATCAGAAATATTTGCTTCTATCATAATTAATGACTTAAGAGTTATATCAGGTTCTGGATTTATAATTTCAATTTCAGGGGCAATAAAGTCTGTAGATTTGTCATAACCTACATAGATATTGGATAATAACCATCCATATCCCAATCCAATTACATTATCATTTGAATGTAAAGTAAACATTATCATAATCACTTCATCAGAATATTGAGAGATATCAATTTTTCGATTTCCAGATAATTCTTCACTCTCATATGTAAATTCTTCGATAATATTCCATGTATCTCCAAAATCTTTTGAGATTGAAATAATACACTTATCTAATTGGTCTTCAGGTACATAATATTCATTTTGAAAAGAAATTTCAAAATCGAATTCAAGATAATTTTTGTACTCACTACCTAAACGTAGCGGAAGAGTGATTAAATTACTATCCCAGTTAATACCATATCCTTGTTCATCACCCCCATAACTTTGACCCATCCCACCGTAAAGTTGAGGAATTTCATATCGAATTATCGGATGCCAAGTATTATCTCCTCTAAACCAAGCCGTATATTCCTTTGGAAATGGAGTACCAGATATATAATAATCAGATAGATTTGTATTTGAAAAACTGTATCCAATGAATTTATTATCTTTGAATACATTAAATTGTATAGGATCTGGATTTATGAATTCAAATAAAGAATTATTTTTATTATACCATTGAGTTGTACTTACAAATTCGCCATCTGAAAAATGAAACCTAAATGATCGATTTGAAATTTCACCTAATAACAAAGATCTCATAAAATAAATACCTCGATCTCCAAAGCGGTTCGAACTGGCATTCCAATCTCCAAAAATATTATACATAGTGTAATTCTTATTATCCATTTCTAGTAAGATAAAATCAGGATAATTATTATCTAAATCGAAATATTCGCAAGAAAATGTGTATTTTTGATATTTTGAATCCTGAAAAGAGGAAATATCATTATTAATATCAAAGAAAATTGACGGAATATTTCTATTAGTATAATTCTCTATAGCAAAATAATCTAAAATAAAGCCTTTGTAATTTTGTGGATCTGAAGTATCATCTAGGTTAGACTCAAACCTAAATTGAATAAAATTTCCAATATATTGAGTTAAATTTATTTTCTCCAAAAACCATTCATTCTCAGTATCTGTAAAAGTTCTCAAAGTTGTCCAACCAGTCCAATTTAGATTAATTTGTAAATAAATATAGTCTCCATCATTAATACTTGTTCTTAATCCAAATTTTACAAATGGATTTGTAGTATTTTCATTAAGAACTGTTAAATTAAATAATGGACTTATTAAAGAACCATTAGGAAAAGGATCTTCAATTAAATTTATAGGTTGATAAGTATAATTTTTTGGATAATCATGATATAATCCAAAATATAATGAATTCCATGAATTCTCATATATTCTTAATCTATTATCAATATTATTACTCTGCTTAAGTATATTCCATCCTATTCCAGTATAACTCCAATTTCCAATTCCTTGATTAAAACTATATCGATGTGGGAACTGAATACTATCTGTGGGAAATTCGATTGTAATATTTAGATATCCAATTTCAGGATATGATGAACTAAATTTTCCATCACTAGCAACGAAATAATAATGATATATTCCTGCTTTAGGAAATTGGATGTAATCACTTATAAATAACGCTCCATCAGTATAATTGTTATCTGGGGCGTAATATTGAGTTAAAGTATAGTTTTTGGAAGTTTCAATAATGGATACATATACTTCTTGCGGGGGAACATTGGAAGTATCATTATCATAATATTCAATATAAAACCTATAATTATCAATACTATAGTTCTTTTTTGGTTCATAACCCATGTATTCTTGAAGACTTAAAATTGTGGTATTTCTAGAACCTCCAAAATAATTTATTTCAGGTACTTTTAATTCGGGTTCGAAATAATTATCCACTGTGGAAATATTTAAAGTAAAATCACTAGTTCCATTAATCGCTTTAATAACTAAGATACATTTTGTTTGATTATCCTTTGGAGTAAAGAAAAAGTCATCAAAATCGCCGTACCATTTTCTCGATGACTGTAATAAAATTGGTTCTCCATATTGATTTGATTCATTAGAAAATAGAAACAAATCAAAATTCACAGCTGACTCTTTTATAAATAAGGAAAAATTGTATTGTATATCTTCAATCAACTTAATCTGCCGAGCAAATACATGAGTTCCTAATGGATTTTGTCGTGAACTTGATAAGAATCCGTTAATTGAAGTATTAGCTCTAACAAATTTCGTTAAAGCATCAATTGCAGATTGGATGTTTACTCTACCATAACCCTCATGAATGTCTTTTAAACCATTGGTCAATGGTGAAAGAGATAAAGAAGGAGAGTAGTCACTTTCGTCAATTGTGGTAGTTAAGTCATCCTCTCTATCAAGGTTAGTTTCTGATGCAGTCATTAAAAGATAAGCTTTTATATATTTAACCCATTTTGTTAAATTTTGATTATTCCATTGACTCCAATCATTCCATCTTGCTTCTATTAAGAGATTGATCGAAGCTGAGATGATTGCTGCTGATATTGAAGTTCCATAAGAAGGAGTAACCTTATTGTCTTCCTTGTCGGCAGCTATTATTGAACGTGAATTAGGAATTTTGCTTCCACCTGGTGCAACAATATCCGGTTTAATGATATCATCAATTTGTTTTCCCATACTACTGTAAGAGGTTACTTGATCTTTATCATTAATAGCTCCAACAACAATAGCATTCTTATTTTCAGCTAATTTATTGAGGGAGTCTGATCTTTCTATTCCGGAATTCCCAGCTGCAATTACGACAATTATACCATTCTTAATTACTTCATCTATTACATTATTTACTGCCTCCATATCATCACCCAAAGTACCAACGCTTAAACAAACGCTCACTATATGATTTTTAGTTCTGTTTTGTATGACACTTGAGAAAGCGGATATTAAATCTGATGTATATCCCATTCCGGATTGATTTAGAATTTTATATGCAACAATTTTTGTAGCATTTGCTATACCAGTGAAGTGAGTTCTATTTTCGATATAAGCCTCTGGGAAATATGATATTTTTGAATTAAATGAAAAAGCTGGAGTAGTTTGAAGTTGTTTATGATAGGTAAGATATAAATCATAAATCCCTAATGTGTTTTGGGTAAGTGTGTGATTTATAATATTATGCACATTTACAGAGACATTACCAGAAGATTCAACTAATGTATTATTTTTATATAATTCGAACCAAAAACCATCTATACCACCAACTTCTAAATTCCAAGAGGAATTAATTAGAATTTCTGAATTAATTCTTGTAGTATTAAAAGAGAATAGTTTTAATGAATAATTTTTAGGAATAGAATACTCATCAAATAATTCAGTATGAGAATAATTGCCTTTAATATCAATTTCTGAAGGTAAATTTGAATCAAAAGGGTCAATACCAGTCCCAGTTATAATTGAAGATACTAAAGTTCCATGGCCATTGTCATCAGATATTGGCTGTGCATCGACATAATTTTCCCAAGCTATAATTTTACTGGCAAGAAAATTGTGATTAGGATTAACTCCAGTATCTAATACTGCTACTGAGCAATTAGTATCACCTTTTAGTCCATTTAAATACCAAGTATTATTAATAGCCCCAGATTGAATTGATGCATAATTCATTTGTGCCTTTAAAATTTCGTCATTTTCTATATTAGCTTCTGGGAACTCATTTTGAAACATAGTAAGATTTATATTTAGAGGCATATAGCCTGCAAATCCAGAAATCGAGGCAAATGTATTATTCCATTCCTTTTTTATTGTACCCCCATAGGACTCAAAACGATTTTTGACCATAATGTTATAGGTAGGCAAGTTAAAGTAAACAATTACATTCTTCTGATATTGCTCTGATTTTTTTAAGTTCGTTTCATCAAAGTCATTTTCTAATAAGTCAACTGAGCTGTTACCTGAATTAATTTCACTAAAAAATAGAACAGAGGTTGATAATGAGAGGATTATTAAGATTGTAAAGATTTTATTTTGTTTTCTTTTCGTCGATTATCACCCGAGTTCATCTGAGTTTAATGAATTATCAACAAACTCATCATAATCAATATTTTTTTGTTTTAATTTTTCTTGTAAATTATGCAATCTTTCTCTTAATGTATGTTCTATTTTCAATACCGTATCCCTTGAGCTAAGTTTAAAAATTACCATCTCAGATCTCTGAAATTCGATTTTTCTCTTTTTATATTTCCTAATTTGCCACATATAAATAATTGTAATACCAAAAACAATTAGCATCGGTAATGCTACATAAGAAAATTGTCTAAGTTTAGGAGTAATAATTTTAATCAAAACATTATTAGAAATAAATTCAATTTCATGAAAGTAGTAATATTTTATTACTGCAGGTTTCAAAGTTACGAGAGATTGCCTTTCTGCTCTTAAAGTATAATTAAGAATAATGATTTCACCAGGATCTAATGAATTAATAAAGTGAATTAATTTTCCATCTATTAATGAAAAATCTGATTGGGAATAACTAATCATATCATTAATTACCACGTTTCCAGTACTAATTGTTCCTGTATTTTCTACTTCGATATATACAACAATAGTCTCTCCAACTTCGATTTGTTCTCTATTCACATTTTTAACTATTGAAAAATTAACTACTCCTAATATGATGGATGAAGAACTACAAATTTGTAATGTTCTGCTCTCTGAACTCTCAAAATTATTAATAGGAGGATAATAATATCCTTTCCAGCCATACTTTTTTAAACTTAATGTGATAGATTTAAATCCATTATAAGTGATATTTTCTAATTGAATAGTATTATTTTCAACTCTCTTTAAATCTCCAAATTGGTCATTCATAGAGATATTAAGATCAGGAATGTTAAACCCTTTTGGGCCTATATTCTTGATATTGACTGTAAGGTTAAATATTTCTCCTATAATGGGTGTAATTTCGTTACTACTCAAATTTATCTTAATTATCCTAACAAAAGGGAATAAATAATCATAATCTACTGGTGCAGAACAATAGACTTCATTAGTATAACTAACAATTTTAGAAGAATTACCACCTTCAATATTCTTTGGGTTATTGTATGAAATTGAAATTTTACTTATTGAAATCGAATTGGGGACGAAAAATGTAAAATTAATGGTTTTTTCTTCAAAAGGGGCTAACATTGAAAGATAATAAGTTAAATTACTATTTTGAAGCGTGAAATTAGAAAGATCTTCAATTATACCAGGAATCAATATTGAAATACTTACGTTTTGTGCTATAGTAGAACCAATATTCTTAAAACTAAGGGTATATTTATTTAATTCTCCAGGTTTAGAAGTATAGTTTGCTAAATTTGAAATTGCTATAATTGATGCTGCATCATAAGTACTGAGAGGAATTGAATTTGATCGTCTTTCAAATTGAACATTACCTGTTGAAGAACCATAGACAATTCTAGATCCTGGATCTTGGTTAAAATTGATGTCTCTTGTAGAAAATTCAATGTCCAAATCATTGATTGAAATGTTGAAAGCCTCTGAATCAAGACATTCTATTTTAAATAGAGAAGTATAATCCTCTTTATCTAAGGGGTAAAAAAGCCAATCAATACTTTTATTCATATTAACAATTGAGAAAGTCCAAGTATTGTTTATAGTAGAGACTAAATAAGGGTCCAAAGATTGAAACTCTTCGTCATCAAAATTAAAAATTTCGAAATTTATAGATTCAATATCATCAGATACGTTAAAATCTATTATTAAAGACACACTTTCTAAGGTATTATTAGTCAAATCAATATTTGTTTCATTCCTAAAAATGAAATCAATCTCAATTTTTTGATCCAAGAATTCTTCTTCTGAATTGATAATCCAGCTATAATTATCATCTGTTAAAGCCATTTCCGGTATACTTCCAGAAAGCGAGGTACCTGATATAAGTTCAGGAGTTTCAGGAGTTGTGTCAATAGAAAAGTTATTTCTATAAAAAGGAGAGAAGGAATCCAAATTTGATATTGAATAATTATCAATTTGATAAGAGATGACCCCACCAGGATCTAACCTCCAATTATTATCATTCCAAATACTATTTTCATTCATTAAAAATTCTTTTACAGTATTTGGAGGTAAAGTAAAATAAAATGGACTTTCGCTATAAACAATATCAATAATATCATCTACATCTTCATTATAAGGCCATAAATTTGTAATATTAAAAAGTTCAGGATAATAATAATCATAGATCCCTGTTCCAAAGGAATCAAAATAAAATATACGAGGATCTTCATCGAAATTGAAAAAATCTTCGAGAGATTCATATTGATTAGGATATTCAATTTTAATAACTTCCCACATCTCATTTTTAAGACTTTCCCATGAAAACGGACTTATTATTTGGAAGAAATAATCAAGATTTATATCTATAGGTGTAGGTACACCCCATACAGTCTTAGTTCCAACATTTTCTGTAGAGATATAATATGAAAAATTTCGAAATGCTCCATATGAGGCATTGCCTCCGATTAAATCCTTTTTGAGTAGTAAATTATAATCTGAATTAGAAATATTGTAAGTAATAATCAAATCTTCTATTGGATTTATTATACCTGTTGGAATATAAGAGAATAGCTGAATTCCAAATTGCTGCAACAAATTAATAATATCCGATGGATCTTGTCTGTTTATAGGTTTAACAAATGATTGTTTAATTCCACCGTCATCTATCCAATATAATTCAAATGAATAATCCTCAAGACTTTTTATATCTATTTCAACCCCAGCATAATAAAAAAGCAAAGCTAATTGTTCTAACAGATAATCATAGAAATCAAAATACTGAGGGGTGACATCAATAATATCGGTACATAAAATATTTATATTAATTTCACTCAATAAAGCTCCTGTCAATTCTATAAATATTTTTTCACTTGGGGCTAAATCAGGACCTTCATAGCCCATAGCATCCCATAAATTGAACTTATATTCATTTATACCAACCTTTTGAATTGCATTGCTTAGTCCTTCATATTGAATAGATATACTTGTGTAATGTGAGTTATTATTAAGAGTAAATGCACTAAAAATGTCAATAAATTGTTCTAGTCCATCTTCTGAAGCTGTAGTATTATACAAATCTCCAAAGTTCTCTAGAGTTGAATTTAATTGATCTATAAGATTTTCAATTTCGAGTGTTTGTAGGAATGATAAATCAATAGAATCAATATTAAAATTAACTTGATCTGTTGAAATATCGAAATCTCCATCAAAAAAATCTAAGGAGTTTAAAAGCAAAAACGTTGAAGAAATATGATAATTTTCCAAATATTCTTTGCTAGTCAAGCGATCAATATCTAAAGCTTTCCAATACCCATCTAAAGGAAAATTATTAGTAAGCTCGTTAAAGAAACAATTCCAATTTGGACAGAAACCAATAAAAGGGAAAAAATTGGGTTCTGAAACATTAACCATGATAAGATCAATCATAAATTTTCTTCTAATTATTTCAAGTGCTCTTTCTGCTCTTAAAGAAGCATCCTCATTATCCAGATCTTTATCATAATAAAGAAATCCGACAAAATTATTGAAGCCAACAACATATTGGGAAGGTATTTGACTCTCCGTTAGTATAGCCGGAAAAATATCAGGGTTAATTCCATTAGTAGCACTCATAATTACATTACATTTATAAAACGCTGGATCGTTTGAATCAAATTGAGACAGAATATTTGTATCATTTGTGAAAAGCGACTGTTTTATTATAGATTTATTACCTGCAACAAATGCATCTATTTTTTCGGCATAAAGATCCGAACCTGCAATATCAGAAGTCTTCAAATAATTTTCATCAAATTCTGACGTGTGATCTTGTTCTTTGAATGCGATTTTATTATTTGTATATATAACTGAACCAATAGGTGTAAGAAAAACTATTATAATTATTATATTTACAAAGCATATCTTTTTGATTTTAATTTTTCTTACCTCCTTATGCGGTTTCTCTATATATTTCAACAATTTTTTGTTTTCTGGCTTTTCTTAAAAGAATTTTCATACCAAGGAAAATCATTACAAAAGAAAGCAAATAGATAAGTATAATATTGAACCAAGGCACATATAATACGTTTGGCATACCTACTAACGTACCTAACAAATTCCAAGAAATTAACCAACTCGTCAACCATCCAATGATAATCCCTATTGTTCCACTACTTAGCATAATTATTAGTGATTCAACAATAAATAGGCGATTAATATCCCTTCCTTTTAACCCTAAGGTTCTAACAATACCGATCTCCTTCTTCCTTTCAATAATTGTTGAATAAGATGAAGATAGTAGTCCAAAAATACAAATAAATACGGTGGTAAGTGCTATTAATGTAAAAAGGGTATCTAATACAGAAAATGCGGATTCTTGTTGTGCGATCATTCTTGCTAAGTTAGAAATTTCATAATTATAATCAGATTGATAATATTCATCAATTAATTCTTCTATTTTATGAGCCTCTGATAATCTATCTTTTCGAAGTTTAATGAAAATTCTATCTAGATATGGAACTGGTGGAATATCCATAATCTCAATATAGGTTTCTTGAGAAATTAATACTCCCCCTCTTGAAGCACCAAAGCTAGTTCCGCTGAATTCACGAGAAAATCCTGGCATGCTTTTTGCTGTTCCTGCTATTATGAAAGGATATACTTCTGACTCGTCTCCTCTCTGGATTATAATTCGTATTTTATCCCCAATTAGTAAAGACATAGCTAAAGCTATAGATTCTGAAATAATACATGTATTTGATTGATTATTATTAAATAAATCGTTAAAAGATGTAACCAAATTTCCAGAAGTCATTTCTATGAATTCATTTCTCACAACAAATGGATATTCCTCATCAATTCCTATTAAGGTTATTTCTTGTGTACTTAACCCAGCAAAATCTCCGATTTCAGCTACAAATTCTTTATTTTCCTCAGCATAGATCTGAGTTAATTGAAAAGGTCTTGCTAATACAGATGATACTTTTTCAATTCCATCTATAGATAATAAATTTTGTTCAAATTCTGTAGTAATAATTCTATTTGGATTAATAGAATCGAGATAATTTTGAGTATTTAATAAATCTAAATTGATTTGTCGTGGATCTTCATTCGCAACTCTCATGAAACCACCACCAAATCCGCCCCCACCAAACCCACCCCCACCAAATCCACCTTCAAAAATATTTTCGGGTTCTTCCCAACCAGTAGTCTCAATCAATATATCTGCTCCATATCTTAATTTTGTTGAAGCACCTACTTGTGCTGATAAAGTATTAACTAAAGATGAAGTAAAAATAACAAATGAAAAAGATAGGGCAAAAATCATAACGGTACTCGAATTTCGACGTTGGTACCGGAAAACGAAAATCTTGATAACATTATGTAATTTTCTTGAAATTGGTCTAAATAATACAATTATTAATCTTAATATTGCTGGAATTAAACCTAAACCTGCAAGAGTTAATCCAATATTAAATATTAGTAAAATAGTTATCAATGTACCCGCAAATAGAGCCATATCTGCCGCAACCATAATTCTTGGAATAACGTAAAACACAAATCCACCATTAAATGCTAAAATTAATCCTGCAAAGATTAGTTTATAATTTACTGATGCTTTTTTCTGTAAATGATATAATGTATCTTCGTGACGGTAGGGATGAATAGATTCAATGAGTTGAAGACGCATTACTTTTAGAGCAGGAGAAATACTAACTAGCATCCCAACACTGATTCCCATAATATATGAGATAATAACTGACCACCATGTAAACGAGAAAGGGATTGTACCAAAACCTAGCATGCTTTGTGAGACAACAGTATTCGCAAAAGGTATTATTACATATCGTGATAAAATAAATGCCGAAATAATGCCTGAAATAGCCCCAAAATTACATAACAAAAAGCCTTGCATCAAAACTATTGCTAAATTATACCTCTTATTTGCTCCTAAAGTTCTGAATATACCGAATTCGCGAATTCTCTCCTCCACTGAAGTTTTCAATATTCCATTAATCAGAACCCCTGAAATTAGCATCGCCACAATTGAGACAAACACAAACACAATAACTAACATTACACTAAGAAATTCTGCAAAAGATAATGCTCTTAATTTAGGTAAATCTATACTATATTCATTAATACCTATTGCAATTTGAATATCATTAACAAGTTTCTTCACATCAATAGTAGATATTTCAAAATTTCGTATATCATAGAGTTTACTTGATTCTTTAAAAGTCAAAATAAGATCGCTGCATTTTCCCTTAAATTCCTCAAATCCAAAAATCTGATATAATGTATTAATATCTACAATAATTAAATTGTCATTACGATAACCTGCAGGCCATTTTAAGTTGAAATCAAAGATTTTATCAATTATTAAATCTACTGTTTTTTTTATCGTTTTATTCCCATGAGTTAATTCCATAAATATTCTAATTGTATCTCCTTTAGAATATTTAATTATATCATTAAATTCATAATAGATAGCACAATGATTTGATGGTAATTCAGTTAAATCAAGTAATTCATTAAAGACTGGAGTTTTAAATACTCCGAAATTGATTGAATTTTCAAGAGAAAAATTAATACCTGCGATTGTACACCATTCTTCTTCGTCTAATAAATTTGTAGTATGAAATCCTTCAGAAAGATTTACTGATCCAGTCAATTCCATTCTTGGTATATAGTTTTCTACAATATGAGATGAAGTTTGAATCGTTTCAATTAGTTCATCATACTCAAAATAAGAAGATCTATTACTTGGTTCCTCATAATAATGTCTCACAGAAATAACGGCATCTTGGTTGCCTGCTTCAATAGTAAGGTAATCAGCATAACCCACAGCAATAGAATCTGACAAGAAAAGAATCACAGTTAATAAGCCAATGGAGATCAACATTCCTATAATGGCCAATAACGTTCGAATCTTTTGCTTACCTAAATCTTGAAACGCATATTTAAAGACTAGCTTAATGTGTGTCATTTGATTAAAATTATTTTAGAATTTTATCTTAAAATCAAAACTTCTCCTTCAATTGTTCCAAAAAAGTTATTTTCCTCAATTAATTCCTGTAGTATATCATTAAAGTGCTCCGGCAAATTCATTACTATAGAATTCGGAATGCTGCTTTTAATATCATTAATTGGAATTTCAGTTTTACCTTGATTTGCATAAAGGTATTGAAAAATTTTACTTTTACATTTTTCTTTATTTATTTCTGTTTCTTGTCTTCTTTTTAGCTGCATAATTTCTGTTTCCTTTAACCCTCCTACTTTCCCTTCATGAGTAAGTTTTCCATCTCTCATATGAAAGACTCTAGTGGCAAATTCTGACACAGCAGCATCGTGACTTACAGCAACAAAGGTAGCTCCTCTCTTATTTAAGTCTCTAAGAAGATTTAACACCATTACGCCAGTTTTTGAATCCAAATCACCTGTAGGTTCATCAAGAACACAAATAGCAGGATCATTTGCGAAAGCTCTAGCTATAGCAACTCTTTGTTGTTCACCTCCACTCAATTCAGAAGGTGTGTGATGTGCTCTTTCATCTAAACCTACTAATCTCAAAAGATCCATAGCTTTTTTTCTCTTACCTCGACGGCTTAATTTCCCTGAAAAATGTAATGGTACCATAACATTTTCCATTGCTGTCATTTGAGGGAGAAGATTATAAAATTGAAACACGAATCCAATTCTTTCACGTCTTATTTCTGCTAAGTCATTATCTGAAAGCATTGAAATATTTCGTCCTTCTAAGAAGATTTTTCCTCTGGTGGGAGTGTCCAAACCACCAATCAAATTGAGAAGTGTTGTTTTTCCAGAACCAGAAGGGCCCATTATATCTACAAAATCTCCATTATCTATTGTTAAGTCAACCCCTCGAAGTGCTGCAACTGCTGTGGTTCCTAATAAATATGTCTTATGTAAAGAATCAACCACAATTAAGTGATCATAATCTTTACTTACTTTTTTCTCTTCTTTAAAGTCTTTCTTCATCTGTTTCTTCTCTAATCGACTTTGAGAAAGAATCTCCTCCTTTCTTTTTTTAACCTCTTCTTGGTTCTTTTTTTTTTCCCACTTTTTAAAGTTTTTTGATACTTCCCCTTTCCAAATTGATAATTTTCCTGTTTCTTCTTCATATTGTTCCATAAGAGGTGTTTTTTCTATAATTGCTGATTTAGGCATGTGAAATACACTTCGATCTATTTTTTTCTTCTTTATTATATCATAAAGTAAACATAAAAAAAACTTTTTTACAATATATCTCTTTTACAGATACGGTAAATATAGCACTTCTTTTAAAAATTAATGTTCTATTTTATTAGAATATCTAATATCCTTTATGGATATTTAAAAAAATCTGAGCATAAAAAGGAGTGGTCGATTCAAATCTTAAATTTCTTTTTTTTTAAAAATTCTAGAATTTTAGCATAAATATCTTTATCTGCTTTCTTTTTCGAATTGCATTTTACCGACTTCAAATTTTTTGGTAATTTTATCAACTCTTTTTGACTAATCTGTTCTAAAACCCTTGGATTCTTAGCTATCCATATCAAGTTCTGCTCTTTCCCTCTTTTTTCATATTGTAATTGAATCACTATATTTGTTTTAAATTTTTTTTGTAGAAATTCTAGTAATTCATTCTTGCTTGAAATCGTAGGTTTTTGAATGATTAAATCAAGATCTTCATAAAAAGGACTAATCATTTTTTTATCAACCAAATCCAAATTATATTCTGAATCTAGAAAAAGTGCACCACAAAGAGCTTCAAATACATCCGCCAAAATACGAGTATTTTTTATTCTTTGTTTTTCCGTTTTAAAAATATATTTTTTTAATCCCATCTTGTTTGCGATATTTTTTAGAGTACTATCACTTTCTAGAACTGCCTTTATTTTTGTAATTTCGCCTGGATCTGTTATGCCTTTCTTAAAAAGTTTAAGAATAAATATAATTTTTATTACACTATCACCTAATACTTCTAAAAACTCATAGCTAGGTTTACTAATTTCATTTCCTAGTAATGGAGTTGTTAAAGCTTCAGCTAAAAGTTCTTCCTTTTTAAACTTGTAATCTATAAATTCTTGAAAATCGCGTAATTTTTCTTTATCAATCGTAAACATTTTCTATTAACTATTATTTTCAGTTAAATTTAAAAATTTATACGAAATATGGAAAATATGGAAAGTGATATTAAGGAAAAAATTCTTCAAATGATTAACGCAATTGAAAAAAAGAAATTAGAGATTGATGAATACATCTCAAATTTATCAATACATACAAGAAATGATATGCTAAAAGAAATTTCACAGCATATCATTAGTAATAATCATCTCTTACAAGAAATCCTAGGAACAGAAGAAAAAATAGTTATAAATGAAAAGCAAGAAACTCTTTCTTTTGATCATTTAGTTAATGGATATATTGGTAAAATCCAGCAGAATCCTTATAAAAAGGTTATCTTTTTAAGAGAATTTCTGGACTTGTTTAAAGATAGAATATCTGAAAAGGATAAAGATGTAATTCTACAAAGTTTAAAAGATGAAAAAGATAATGAAAAACTAAGTGAAGAAATGATATCCTTAGCAAATATTTTCAAACTTGACCTATAATTTCTATTGCATTATTTTGATTCACATTCTCACTATCCCTTTTAATTAGGTATATATATTTCAAGACGAATTTTGACAAATATATTCCAAAAATGATAAATATACACAAAATCCAATTAATAATAAAGATTGAGATTTATTACAATCAATGGAAAA
>JBHLRA010000010.1:0-6019 GCA_048883045.1 Candidatus Thorarchaeota archaeon
TTCGATATGCTGTATTAATTCAGGGAGTTTATTTTATACTATCATTAATTCTAACACTTATTTTTTTTCGAGACAGAAATGATTTTTTGGTCTATTATGAGGGTGCTGAAGCATTTATTAATAATATAAACGATCTCTATAATGCAGCACACTATACTCGTTGGCCCTTTAGATATTTTCCCATATCAGTTTTCTTTTTCGTGCCTTTTTATTTATTAGGCTTTGATTTAGGCTTTATTTTTTTCAATTTAATTAATTTAGTTCTAAATGCTTTAATTTGCATCTTTCTCTATAAAATAATTATTCTAATAAGATCTAAGAACCATGAAAAAGAGGAATTCAGAGTTATTCTCTATATTTGCTTGTTCTTAATGGGTTTACCTAATATTTTTAATTATATTTTAGGACAAATTAATCTATATATAACATTTCTGATTTTAGTTTCACTTTTCATATTTCTAAAATTTCAGGACTATAAGCATAACTTCTTAGCAAGTATTATTTTGGGAATAAGTATAATTTTTAAACCAATTACTGTTTTTTTAATCCCGTTCTTGTTGATTATTAAGTTGGATTTAGAAAGAAAAAAACTTGAATTTAAATTTTTAAAATCAATAATACGAGTGATTGGATTTCTAATACCTCTCTCATTAAATTTTATAATGTTTTTTATTTACCCTGATTTGTTGGAAGGATTTCTATCAGTAAATCTTACCGGTGAGGATACTGTTATTGTTAATCATTCATTTAGCATAACCAAACTTGTTCAAAATTTCTTTATAGTAATAGGATTTTCACAATCACAATTATTAAATCTGCAATTACCCTTTCTTATAGCTATCCTTCTTATAATCGGTGGGCTAGGTTTTATAATTTATTTAGTTAGAAGATTTAGTAAATTTTCTTTACTGTATGGATATATATTTGGAATCTTAATTATGCTTCTTGGATATTTTGATTCTTGGGACCATCATCTTTTAATTCTAATTCCACTTTTAATTGGAGTTATATTTAATTTACCAAGAAGCTCGATATTAACCAGAAAATTCATAAAACCTGTGTTTTTCTTCCTGAATTTTTTTGATTTAGCATTTATGGGAATTTGGTTTCTCTTACAGGAAATATTTCCCTTTAATTTTATTACTACTATATTTTTATTACTATTATTTTATGCAACAAGCAAAATTTGTTTTATAAAAGATTTATCTATTAATAATAATAAATTCTAAATAGGATCGCATAAGATATATACACAGATAAGAAAATCCTACAAAAACAAATGAAATAAGAATTTCCAAGCTATTATGTTAGAGTTTTACCCACCACCGTTATTATTCATTTTCGCTCCAGCATTTTTTTTAGGAATTCTTCATACCCTTATTCCATGTGAAGATAAGGCAATATTCTTTTTTTGGTCATTTGGAATTTCTAAATCTCCAAAACGGAGTTTACTTATCTTAATATTGTATGGATTGGGTTTAATGTCGTCTAACTTATTAATTGCTTCTGGTACAATCCTAATTAGCTTTATTCCTCAGATACTTCTCCCTGGAATTATTCCCGATTCGTTTACTATTAACTTTTTTGGTGCCGTGAGTTCTATGTTTGCTGGATTTATTCTATTGTTTTTTATAACAAGAAGAGGATATATACCTCATTCAAAACATAAAGACGAAATATTTCAATTCAACTGGGAAAAAAAGAAAACTCCTTATCTTTTTGGTATTGTTGCTGGATTTGCTCCTTGTATATTTGAATTTATCATATATTCTCAGTGTCTAACATATTCATTGGGAGGTGGGCTTGGTTTTATCGATGGTATTTTTACTGTTTTTTACTTTTCATTAGGAACTTTTATCGGACTATTTCCTTTAGCTTTAGCAAAACATGGGACATCTCAGATCATAAAATCTGATAAAAATAGAAGAAATAGGATATTGATAGTTATGATATTTATAATAATAGCATTTAATACAATAGTGATGATTCTTTCTTTTCTCAAAGTTCGTGTCTTCCCTGAAGTAACATTTTAGGTAAATTTTAGAAAAGGGAAAAAAAATTAATACAAAAAATTTAAAAGCTTATAGAAAATTCCATTGTTATTAAAAAAATAAAATTGGTCCCCCAATAAAATATTAAGATAGTATTTTTTCTAATATAATATAGATTCTAAAAATAAAATTATATTTCATATTATGAAATGTTTATTCTGTGAAAACGAAAAAATAGAGTTTACGTGTGAGAAATGTAAATCCAGTTTCTGTATCAACCACATAGCGACTACCGAGACTCATGAATGTAAGAAACATAATTTATATTATTCAAAAGTAAAAGCGGTTGAGAGAAATTTTAAATGTACAGTTGTAGAAAGTAGCGAATGTCCTGTATGTAAACACCTTTTACGATTAGAAAGATTATCATCAGGACAATATTATTTAGAATGTACTAATCCCAATTGTCCTGAATCATGGAATTCTTATTTAAAAACTCCTGGTCTTTTTTTTCCATCAAAGGAAAAACTTGCAAGGGAAGCAATAAGATATAACCTTATGAGGGGCAATAAATTACTATTATGCGGTAAAAAGTTGCGTCATATTGTTGGAAAAGAAGTTTGTCCAAATTGTTTTCTAAATTTATTAAAAAGGGCTCCGCTTACTAACTTTTCTACCATAATGAATTCTTTTAATATTTCTGCAGAACAAATGATCAAATTTATTAATAAATATATGGACGAGGAACGAATTTATGGTATTATTGACCAGAAAAATCAAATGTTTTATTATATATCTCCAGAAATGCGTGAAAAAATACTTGCAAAGTTCCATGATTTAGGTATCATTAAAGTCGCTGATTTAGCAGTGATGCTTGACATGAATTCTGAAATTGCTATTAAAGTGATTTATAAATTAATTAATCAATTTCAGATAAAAGGATCATTCTCGTTAAATAAAGAAACCTATTACACTCAGAAATATATAATGGATAATCTAATAAAGGAAATACAAAATAAAGGTAGGTCTTCATTAAAGGAGCTCGCAAAAATTTTTAATATTCCACAAGAACTTATAAAATCCTTTTGTGTTAATTTAATGAGAGCTAAGGCGGTGAATGGTTTTTTTGCAGATCGTGGAAACGAAGTTATTACGGCAAATCAAATTCATAAAGAAATAAAAGATTATTCTAAAGAAACTGGTCTTTTTGAACTTTCAAAACTTGCGTCCAAATTAAAAATCGCAGTGGAATTAGCAAGAAAGAGTCTTCATGAATTGATTAAAACTGGTAACATCAAAGGTATCTTTACTCAAAGAAGAGAATTCATGACCAATAAATATATGGAGAAAAAGATAAAGGAAATCGCTAAAGCATATAGAACTATGCCTTTAAGAGAACTTTCAAATCGATTAGGGGTTACTGAAGCAAGTATCGAAGAAAATTTAGCACAGATTATTTCGCGTGGTGATATTGATGGATATATTGATATGAACAAAAGATCTTTCACTGCTTATAGTGTCCCTACAGAAATAGCTTCTAAAGCGGTACAAAAACGTGAAGTAAAACCTACTGATGAAGGGAAGATTGAAGTAGTTCGTGATTATGATTTTGTCGGCGGACAGTTGCACTTTAAAGTTGCTGTTCGGAATAATAGTGATATGGCGATAAATTCAGTGAAAGTACTTTTAGATATTCCCTCCAGCTATAAAACAAAAGACCCCCTTATTAATATACCCGTTATTGAAGCAAAGAATTCTAGAGGAGTTGATTTTTATTTAGAACCAAAAGAATGTGGACTCTCTAATATTGGTGGTGATGTAATCTATAAAACAGCTACCGGGGAAAAACGAACAGTTCATATAAAAAAACGCGAAGTGCATATAAAATGCCCCTTAGTTGTCTCATGTTTGGCAACAATCGAAGATATTCAAATCGCAATTGCGGATCTTCCGAATGATGCACGAGCCTTCTTAATAGCAGATATTGATCCACGTTTAGCTTTTAGAGCGGCAGTGAGAACTATAAAACGTTTTGAAGTAAGTACAGTTACTTCTCATGAGGGGAATGATCCTAACGGAAAATATGAAGCAGAGAGTTGGCATTGCTCGGAGGCTAAGATAGGTGGAGGTCGGATTGTTACACGAGTATATGTATCTGAGGTTAATCAATCATTAGAGGTTAGAGTGTGGTGTAATCACCCTGGTCAGTTAACTGGTTTCCTTGCTAAAATAATTGAATTATTATTCGAAGAGATCAATATTATAAGGAAGATTAAATCAGAGGAAAGAGAAAAAACCATTGATGTAATGGCAATTACACAGAATATAGCTGAAATGTCTGACTATTGTATGTTAAGGTGGAAGGCTCAAAATATAAGAACTAAGTTGCATGATACTTTTGTTAGAGTAAGAAAGATTTTAGGAGACAATGAAGCTATTTTAGGTAGAATGGAATACTGGCTGACAGAACTTAACAAATTCGGGAAAGATGATAAGATTTCAGATGAATTAGCTGATAAATTAGTCAACGATTTGGAGAATTTTAAGAATGTTATAGCTAGATCAATTAAACTATAAGCACATTTTTCTTCAAAAAAGATTTATTAAGTTATAATTCTATATTTATTATTAATTAACAAAATTGCCCATATTATGCCTATTGTAAGTATAAGTTTAAATGAGAGTTTAAAGAAATTCATAAATAAACTTGTTTCTAAAAATCAATACGAAAATAAATCTAAATTAATTAGAGATGCTTTATTACGCCTAATGTCAACGGAAGATATTTCGGCAACACTCAATGAATCTAGTGACTTTACTCCAATTTCAAGAAATATTATAGGCAACATGATTATTGTCACTCCTAATGATTTTAATGTTCAAAAGAAATTGAACCGAATTGAAAATATATACAAGGATAAAATAGTAAGTAAAAATCAAAATTTTGTTAATCCCAATTTCATAACATTTATGATTTATGATGGAAATCTTCAAGATTTTCAGAAACTCGTTGTTGAAATAAATAGTATTGAAGAAATTAAGAATTTCAGGTATTTAATTATAAATTAAATGCTCTTTATCTTTACAAAATAATCGAAATTATTTTAATAAGAAAAGTTCATCTATTTAAAAGCTAAAGTGAAATTATTATCGGAAAAAATAAATACGGAAAAGGATTTCAAAAGAGTGGACAATTAAAGGGGGGAGGTTCAAAGCAAGGAGGGGCTCCAATTCGTGGTGGAAAAATAAAAGCCAGCCACATCTTAGTGGATAAATTTAGTAGAGCGCAAGAGCTTTATGAAGATATAAGAACAGGAGATAATTTTGAACAGTTGGCAAGGCAATATTCTAAATGCCCTAGCAAAAAGAAAGGAGGTAATCTAGGGGAATTTGCTAAAGGTGATATGGTGCCTGAATTTTGGAATGCAAGCGCTAAATTAGGAATTGGAGAAATTTCTCAACCTGTGAAAACTAAATTTGGATATCATATTATTAAACGAACAGGATAATATTAATAACCAAAAACTAGATATAAATATGAGTTTAACTCCTTAAGATATACTTAATGAAATCCTTGGTCTCTTATCTTAGTAGTTATTTTGTAGCTATTTTATAAATTTGATATAAAAAATAAGTAAATTTCCCTTTATAAATATTGTAAAATCTCGAATCACAGTTGATAAACTTATAATTTAATCATCATCTAGTTCACCGAAAACGTATTTCAAAACTAAAGCAAGTATGATAACAATTAATACAAATGTAATAAACGTAAAAGTAATAGGTACTCGTCCAGTAGGTGATTCACGTATGCTAATCACAAAAAAAGAGATATTAAAAAGAAGAAAATGACAAAACCTAAATATGAGTGTAAAGCTCTTTTACTAGTAAACTGAATATCAATTTATAGACTAATGATTATTAATTCAAAAAAAAAAAAGTAGTTGCTTTTATAAATCTTTTCCATTAATTTGCCTGGTGCTTAATTATTAGAATAGTGAAATCTTCACATAAAGGAAAAAAGAGAA
>JBHLRA010000010.1:6119-32802 GCA_048883045.1 Candidatus Thorarchaeota archaeon
TATAAATCTTTTCCATTAATTTGCCTGGTGCTTAATTATTAGAATAGTGAAATCTTCACATAAAGGAAAAAAGAGAATAGCGGATAGCGGATTCGAACCGCTGTCTCGGGATTCAGAGTCCCAAATGCTTGACCTCTACACTAATCCGCTTACTTTATGATACTCTAATAGAGTAGAGTACTTTTAATAAATAAAATCGTATTTATATCATTATTATTTAAAATTTCTAAAAAACTTTACTTTAGATTTCTTGGATTTTAACCTCAATAATATAACAATATTATAGATAATAATAAAGCTCAAGTATAAAATATATAATAGAGCAGTTTTATAAATTTAAATTTAGTAGATTAACGATTCACGATAAAAGAGTGGATTACACGGGAGGAGCTATGTAAAAAAGGTTTGTCAGTTTACTTTACGGGGTTTTTTTTATTTTCAGTCATTCCCGAAATCCGGCGTTAGGCCGTAGATTCACGGGGTTATTAAAAATTAGTTTTTAGAAACTGATATCTTTTTGAGTCCTCCGGAGTAAGTAATGTGTAATCCAATTAAATTAATATTGATCTTACTAAATAAATCTATCTTATTTAAACCAAAATTTTTCAGAAAAGGTAAATTATAATTTAGAAGTGTTAAAGATATAATTCTGGGTGTTTTTTGCTTAACAATTTTTTATCTTGAAATTAGAAATTTTTCATAAATATCATTGAAATATTTGTCAGACATTCCCGCGATATAATCTCTTGCTATTAAGTTTAACTGTTTTCTCTCTTTAAGAGGTTTAAAATAAGTATTATAATACCGATCATCAATATATTCTATATGATCTTTAAAAATCGGAGAACTATAATTCTCTGATTCCAAATCTATTAGACATTTTTCGAAGATCAATTCGAATTTTGCTTTTAATTTGTCTAAGAAAGTTTTATCAGAAGAATTCTTCTTTAACAAATCCCTTCGAACATAAATCATTTTGTAATTAAATGCTTTCAATTCCTTTAGAGCTTCAAATATTTCAGTGCTATAGCCAATTTCATCAGTATTTAAGCTATAATCTAATAAATCGGTTATAAGCGTGTTTATTATCTTAGGATTTGTATCTCCAAGAACTCTCTTACAATTATCTGGTATTTGTTCTCTCTTAATAAATTTTAGGAGTATTGCATCCTCAATATCTCTCCCAATATAACTTATTGTATCGGCAAATCTTGTTACTATAGCCTCATATGACATCGGAATTCGCTTAATTTTATTGTCTTTAAAACAGTCTTCATATTCCCTGAAATGATCTTCCCAAGTTTTTCCATTTCTTTTGATTGGCTTCAATTTCTGTTCATTTACCTCGCCATCATGACATAGTATTCCATCAAGAACCTGTAGACATAAATTAAGACCTTTAGCAGGTTTCTCTGGAAATCTTTTTTCTAGATAGGAAAGCCATCTCACACCTTGAGCATTATGGCTAAAACTTCCCATATTATACTTTTTGCTAATTTCATTAAGGATTTCTTCACCTAAATGCCCAAATGGAGAATGCCCAATATCATGACCTAACGCAATGGCTTCGATAAGATCTGTATTAAGTCTCAAAACTCGACCAATTTGGCGAGCCATCCTTGAGACTATATGAACGTGAAGAGAACGATGAGTAATATTAGCATTATTTACGTTAAAAAAGACTTGTGATTTATCGATGTATCGAGCATAAGCTTTAGAATGTACAATACGATCTACATCTCTAAAGAAGGGAGGTCGAATATCTGGACTTGTTTCTTCATAATATCTGCAAGCTTCAGAGTCCATTATACCATGAATTCCCACATTCACATCTCTTTTCATTCTTGCTTGTAGTTCGTTTATCCTCCTGTCCATTGCTATAAAAACCTTGCACTAAATGTAATTCTCTTGGATACTATTGATATATGATTAGATATGCTCTTTTAAAGATTTTTCTTAAAAATATTACAATCTTCTTAGATTTTGCTTTTTTATTTTGAAAATTAAGATCAAGATATTTATATACATAACTCAATTTTCAACCGGTTTTTATATTAATTGCGTCGTAAGGGCATTTTTCTTTACATTTCAAGCAATAATTGCATTCCCCTTTACCTGAAAAGAACTCAAATGGTTCATCTAAGATCCTTATTTGTTTTGGGCATTCTTTTTCGCATATCCCACAATCAGTTCGTCCAACACATTTAACAGGGCTTCTAGATAACTTTAAAAAGGAATATTCGCTAATAACAGAAGATATTGCAGCAAATGGGCAGAAATATCTACAATATATTCGAGGATACCATATTGATAAAATAATAAGAATTAAATAAAAGATAAAAATGAAAAAAACTAAGAAATTAGTAAAAATTGGACCTAAACTATTTTTTTCAAATATCTCTCTTACCATATTTGGAAAAAAAACAAAGATATATTCAGATAAAGAAAAATATGAAAGTGGTTTAGTTCCTAGATCACCTAGATTATTTCTATAATCAAGATAAAATGCTGGATTAGCATTAGCTATGACACCTAATGGAATAAGAATAATGACTAATAAAATCAAAATTACATATTTAATTTTCAGTAAGGATTTGTGGGTACTTGTTTTCAAAGTTCTTTTTTTTGTTGGAATAGCTGCACATGCATCTTGAATTGTTCCAATTGGACATATCCATCCACAAAAAAATCTGCTTGTAAATATTATGATTATAATTAAAACACCTATAAGAAAAATTGGAATTATTCCCTCTACAATAGAAAAGAAAATCATCTCTAGAATTCCTGTACCATTTGAAAGTCCATTTCTAGGAGAATTTAAAATCGGGAGTACTTTAAATATACTCTCTAATCCTATTAGATTAATAGAGAAAATTGATTCCAAGATTATATAATTAATTAGGAAAAAGGCAGTAATTTGTACAATACGCCTAATTATTGTTGTTAGATGATTTCTTATATTTATTTTTTTTAATTCCAAATAGTACCACTAAGCACTCTTTTTCTTAAAAAGATTAATTAATACTGTTTAAAAAAATTAAGTTTTCTCAAAAAATCAAAACTAATCAAATTGAACTTCAATATACTATAATTATTAGGTGAAAATTTAACTAGATTTTTAAGATAAAGAAATATTTAAAGATTCTCAAGCATATCTCTCACTAGATTTACCATTTTTTAGGTAAATCTACTTTAGAAAGATTGTTTCTAAGTTTTTCGGAGATTTTGTGCTCTTTCTTAGCTTTTTATGAATCATTGTTGATAAACTAATACATTTACTTTCTTCTCCATGGTTTACTATGACAGTTTTAGGTCGTGGTTGAATTCTCCTAAGGAATTGAGAGATTTGACTACGTGATGAATGGCCTGAAAATCCTTCTAGTGTGAATACTTTTAGATTAAGCTTTACGAGTTGAGTCCTACCTTTAGCATCTACGTAGGTAAATTCACGGAATCCGCGTTGAATCCTCGATCCTAGCGTTCCACTGACCTGGTAAGAAACAAATATTAATGAATTTTTCGCATCATTAGCTAGTTCTTTTAGATATTGAACAGATGGGCCACCAATTAACATACCACTAGTTGCCATAATGATACAAGGGCCGCCTTTAATAATATCCAACCTTTCTTCCTGAGCAGAGACTGTTTCAAAATAATCACTTAAGAAGGGATTCTTCCCTTGATGTAATATCTTTTCTCTTAAATCACTACTAAGGTAATCTGGATTGGCTGTATGGATAGCAGTAGCTTCACTTATTAATCCATCAATAAAGATAGGTACTTTATCAATAAATCCTTTTGAAATATATTCTTCTAATACAATAATTAACTCTTGAGCTCTTCCAACAGCTAATACAGGAATTAAAACTTTTCCACCTCTCTTCAGAGTCGAATTCAAAATTTGTTTAAGTTCTCTTTCAGATTCTTGCCTGCTAGGAATACGATCTTGAGGTCCACCATAAGTTGATTCAATTAATAAACTCTCTACTCTTGGGAATTTAACAGCAGCTTTTTCTAATAATCTTGTTTTTTGAAATTTAAAGTCTCCTGTATATACAAAGTTATAATCTCCCTTTCCGAAATGAAGATGTATCATTGATGATCCTAGAATATGACCAGAATTATGAAGCGTTAATTTAATATCCGGTGCTATATCAGTAACCTTTCCCCATGAAAGAGGAATAGTATGAAGCACTGTTGATTTTACATCTCTTTTGGAATAAGGAGAGGGGGTTCCCTCTTTTTCACAAATTTGAATAAAATCTAATTGTAGCATCGTTGATAAATTGCGTGTTGGTAATGTACTATAAACTGGACCTCGATATCCATATTTAAATAGAAATGGTACAAGTCCACAATGATCTAAATGAGCATGTGAAATAATAACTGCATCAAGGTCTCTTATTGTAAATTCAGGTGCATCAAAGAAAGGAAATCGATCATTTGGATTTCCAACATTTAAACCACAGTCTAAAAGCACATTACTATCTCTAGTTTGCATCAATATACACGATCTTCCTACTTCCCTAAATCCACCTAATGCATGCATCCTTATATTTAAATCTTTAAAGAGTGCTGGTCTATGGATTCTCTTTCCAATTTCAAGTAAAATATCTTTTTGAGTTTGGCGTTCCTTTTTAAGCATTCCTCTAATTAATTGTATTGTTCTTGAATCTAAAGGGGGAGTTCGTATAGTTTTAGGCTGCCAAAAAGTATTAGTTCTTATTTCTTTTAGATTAGCTCCTTTTTTGCCAATTACAAGCCCAGGTTTCCCGGACTCTATTATCACTTCACCTCTTGTATGATCAAATTCGATATTGGAAATCTCAGCATCTTCGTTGACTAAATTTCTAATATAAGCCTCAGTCTCAGCAGGATCTTTCCTTTTATCCACATTCCATCGAAAAACAACACGTTTACGCATAGTTTTGGCTAAATCTTTTAAGATCGTGGAACTCTCTGTAGATTCTACATCTGCATTTTCTGAATACACAGCAATTTCAGGACCTTCGAATTCAATCTTTTTAACTTGTATCTCTGGTGGAAGGTTTTGGGTTATCTCATCTCTAATTCGACTTAATTCGCTTTCAAAACTCATAAATATTCATTATTTTGGTTATTTCTTTTCTATTTGATAAATTATTATTTTAGTTCAATTGGGAATTCTAGACTCTATCTTCTTAATTTTACAGTTAGTCTCTTCTATTATTGTGACGATACAATGATGTATTTATTTATTACACTTGAAATTTTATGTATATGTAAAAATATTCTTTCAATTTGTAAATGCTTATTTTTAATAAATAGTAATTGCTTCTCTTACAATATAGTTTATTATAAGAAGAGAATAATTTTCAGAATGAAATATTACTAAATTTCTAAGATAAAAATAAATTAATCAAATAAAAACATTATCATTATAGGAAAACGAAAATTTTATTATATATTATATTCTTCTGATTCATTTCCAATTGATAATTGTTCATTAATAAGTTATTTTTTTTTTAAGAAAATCATAGAATGTATTATGGGAAAATTAAAAATTGGAGCGATTGCTTCCGGTTCAGGCTCTAACTTTGAAGCAATAGTTGAAGCATGTGAAACGGGAATTTTAAAAGAAAAAGCATCAGTGGAAGTATTAATTTGTAATAAAGTAGGTGCTTATTGTATGGAAAGAGCTAAAAATCATAATATACCTTTTGTATTAATTGAATCAGACAAGCATAAAGGGACAAGAGAAGAATATGATAAAAAAATGATAGATGTTCTTGATAAATATAATTGTGAACTTATTGTACTTGTTGGTTATATGCGTTTTGTTAGTGAAATGTTCATAAACCATTTTAAAGGAAATATTATGAACATTCACCCTGCTCTTCTTCCCAGTTTTAAAGGTATGCATGCCCATGAAGATACTCTTGCCTATGGTGTTAAGGTTTCGGGAGTTACAGTCCATTTTGTGGATATTAATGAAGATCATGGACCTATTATCATCCAGAAATGCGTACCTGTTTATGATACTGATAAAAAGGATACACTAGGTCCTAGAATTCTGGAATGGGAACATAAAGCATTTCCTAAGGCAATTGAACTGTTCTGTGATGGTAGATTGACCATTGATGGAAGGATTGTTCGAATTCAAGGTGAAGTCAAATTATAATAAGTTAAATTATACCTTACCTTAGAATTACATGGGAAATGATAAATGATTGCTCTGACCCATCTGAAATCAACTCTCGTTTGTTGGTAAATGTAGAAGATCTTGAGTTATGAAAAATCATTTCCCGCTAGTTTTCACTTAATATAAATACTAAGATTTTAATCGAAGTATTTATAATTTTAAATAATAATGTAGAAATGTTAATCGTAGGAAAATGCCTCGACGAAAGGAAATATCAGAAATATTAAATTTAATGGAGAAAACTGAAAATATTAGAAATTTTGGGCTTGTAGGTCATATAGATCACGGAAAGACTACACTTTCTGATTCTCTTTTAAGTGAAGCGGGATTTTTATCACCGGATTTAGCTGGTGAAGCTAGAGCTTTAGATTTTCTTGAAGAGGAACAAAGAAGAGGCATTACTATGAAATCTGCAAACATATCATTATATTATGAAAAATCACTTGAAGGTCATGATCCATTTCTAATTAATCTAGTGGACACACCTGGTCATTTGGATTTTAGTGGAAAAGTTACTCGTGCATTAAGATTAGTTGATGGTGTCGTGGTAGTTGTAGATGCTGTTGAGGAAGTAATTACACAATCTGAAACCGTAATTAAGCAAGCCCTCCAAGAAGGAGTAAAACCAGTTTTATTCATTAATAAAATAGATCGATTAATAAGAGAATTGAAGCTATCTGATGAGGAAATTAAGAAAAAATATATTAGAATTATTAAATCATTTAATACTCTAATAGAAAGATATGCTGTGCATCCCTTCAATAAAAGATGGAAAGTATCACCTTTAGCAGGAAATGTTACATTTGGATCTGCTCTTCATAAATGGGGTTTTAATCTTAAAATTATAGAAAATAGTAGTTTAAAATTCAAGGATATTAGAGAAAGGTATAAGAAAGAGACATATTCAAAAGAATCATATGCAGATTTACCTAAAGTTTTTCCAATTCATAAAGCTATTTTGGAAATGGTGGTTGATCATTTACCAAATCCAAAAGAAGCGCAGGTTTATAGAATTGAGAAAATTTGGGATGGAGATCTCAATACAGATATAGGAAAAGCTATGGTAAATTGTAATCCCAATGGTCCCTTAATAGTATGTTTAAGTAAAGTGCAAGTCGGTAAACATGGTTTAATCTCAACTGGAAGAATATTTTCGGGGAATTGTGTGAATAAAAAGGAAATCTTCCTTTTAAATGAAAATAGTTATGAAAAAATCCAAAGAATAGCTATCTTTATGGGACAGAGAAGGGAGCAAGTAGAAAGAATTCCTGTGGGGAATATTGTGGCTATAGAGGGTCTTAAGAAGATAAAAAGTGGAGAAACAATTATAGACAGTAATAAGATTAATGGAATGGTACCATTCGAAAGTGTAAAGTATGTTACCACGCCGGTCGTGACGGTATCCATAGAACCTGAATATTTAAGGGATCTAGATAAAATGAAGGAATTAATTGAGAATATATTAATTGAAGATCCTAATTTAAGGTTCGAAATTAACGAAGAAAATGGAGAATTCTTATTATCTGGAATGGGACCGTTACATCTTGAAGTTACAGCAGAAGAAATTGGAAAAAGAGGGGTCAATGTCTCCACTTCAGAACCGAGAGCAGTATTTAAGGAATCTTGCCGTAGACATTCCTCATTAGTTTCAGTGAATTCTCCCAATGGAAAAGGATCTCTTAAATTGAGAATAGAAAGATTAAAAGATAAATCTGTAAGGTTCTTTCGAAATATAGATTACAACACAATAAAACCCTTTAGTAAATTAAAAGAAGTATTGAAAGAAAAAACCTCTCTAAATAATGAAGAAATCGAAAATTTCTTGATGTGTGATGATGATCAAAATATTTTAATTTACAAGGGAGGTGTTGAACTAAACGACTTTTATAAAAATATTATTTTTGAAATTTTTGAAAAAATACATCTTAATGGTCCACTGTGTTCTGAAAAACTTGCAGAAATTAAAATAATTGTTGAGTATTTAGATATTGAAAAGATCTCTCAAGAAAATGTGTTTAACGAATTATCAGTAATGTTTTATGAAGCAATAAAGACAGGATTATCTGAAGCAGAACTAATTCTACTAGAACCAATATATCATACATTCATTCAACTCCCTCCAGATTACATTAAAAATACCATTACTTTGCTTACAAAGTATTCTGCAAAGATTAATAGCATAGACCAAGACAATGAATATCAAGCTGTTATTGAGATCTTAATGCCTGTAAGGCATTCAATTAAATTTGCTGAAGAAGTTCGTTCAACGACATCTGGTAGAGCTTTTTGGCAGAATGAATTTTTTGCATTTATGGAGGTTCCAAAACATGAATCTCAAAAATTAATTCAAGAAACAAAGTTTTTTAAAGGAATTTCCTGGTAAAAATTTATATCAATTTCAGCAAATTAATTGTTAATAAATTTCAAAATCTTTTCACTAATCTTGAAATTTGGTAAAATAAAATCAGCATAACCTTTCTCAGCCGCAAACTTCGACATTGCATAAATACTTGTTTCTTCTGCATTAGCTATGGTTTGACTATCTACTTTTTTAATTACTCCTAAACCTTCAACCCCATCGGAACCCATAACTCTTAAAAGTATCCCTATTATTCGATTTCTGGAAGTTTGGTAACAATATTTTGAGTCTTATCCATAGCTATCTTATTTTCTTCATTCGTGGTTTATACAGATTCTATTTAATTGGATTGACAACATGTTAAAACAATTTGCATCAAAAATTATTTTAATATATAACATTTTACTACTAAACTCTTTTAATTTTATCAAAGATACAGAAATGCGCCCGCCGGGAATTGAACCCGGGTCGCGGGGTTGGGAACCCAGCATACTAACCCCTATACTACGAGCGCAAAATCATAGAATTAAAGCACAAAAGTAGGTCTTGCACAAAAAGTTTTACCACAGAAATATATATAAAAATAATTTGGGTTAATAATTAAAACTTTTTGTAAAATAACCTGTAACCATATTCCGTATCAAGATCGCGACAAATCAAGGGGCAACATTTATAGTAAGATTGCCAAAATCAAATTAAACTCATAAAATTTCGTAATCCTTATTATCATTCTCATTTTATTCTTAGTATTCAGGAGTGCTCTAACTTGTATTAATCATAGATCCTTTAATTTATATGAAATTCTAAGAAGTAGTATTATCAAGAATCTTATGGAAAAATTCGATTTATTTATTGAAAAAGTGAATGATGTAATTCCAGGAAGCCTATTTGGGCTGTTTTCGATTATTTCTGGTATTATGGGGGATGTTATTGCCTTTTTAATGTATCCTGGTTATAATTTTTTAAGAATGGCTGTAAGTGATTTATGTTTGGGTCCAGGGGGATTATTTTTTAATCTTGGAAACTTATTTTCTGGTATATTTGCTTTTTTCTTTGTTAATTATCTTGGAAATACTTTCAATGAGGGCAATATTAATCCGAAATTTAGAAAAACTGCTATTATATGTGCAAATATTTCATGTGTGTGCTTTATTTTTTTAGGAATTTTTTGTGGTTCAAATATAATAATAGCTTATATTCATGGTATTTCTGCTATTACAAGTATGGGATTTGGTTTTTGTTATATCACTTTTTATAACATATTGATAATAAAAGATTCTAAATATTCAAGTTCTTTAGGCTATTTTGGTTTTATCGTCTCTCTCATTTTTGGTTTATTAATTATACTCTTTCTCCTTCACATTCTCCCTATTTTAAGGTTTATAATGGTAGTATTACCTTTAGTAGAGTGGCTAAATACCACTGCGTTAATTATATGGTACATCATCATCCCACTTTACATGATTTATAAGAAGATTTAAGATATAATATCTTTAAAACAAAGTATTATGTAAGTTAAAACGAAAATTTTTATAAATTAAAATATGTAAGGGAATTATTATGGAAGGGATAAATGAATTCTTTGATAAAGTTTTTAATATTATACCAGGATACTATTTTGGTTTGTTAGCATTTACAGCGGGATTACTAGGGGATATTATTGCTTTAATTGCAACACCAGAATATATATGGTGGAAATATTCAATAAGTGTGTTAGGTGATTTAAGCGGTGGAATATTAAGAACTGGATTGATAATTTCAGGGTTGTTAGCCACAGTATTTTTTATTTATTTTGGAAGATCTATTAAGGATGAAAATGTAAATGAGGTTTTAAGGAAATTAGCTATTGGAGTTGGGATCTTTTCTTCAATATGTGTTGTTCTTACTGGGAGTTTTTCTGGTGTTAATGACTTTATAAGGTCTTTACATGGACTATTTGCACTATTTAGTTGGCTAGGAAATACAGCAATATTTTTCCTCTTTAGTTTAGCAATGTCAAAAAATACAAAGTTTTCAAAATACCCAATAAGAATAGGTTATATAATTGGTGGGATTTTAGTTGTGTTTCTAATTCCATTTTTCATAACAAATTTCTGTAACTATTTCAGAGAGATCTGTTATGCCTTCGGTCAAAGAGTTTTTACAATCATGGCTGTTTTTGAGTGGATAGTAAACTTCTCTATTCTTTTTTGGATATTTTATAACGCCAGTTATTTGTTATATAAAAAAATTTAATTATTCATTTGGTCTATTGTATTCAATGAAATTATTCTTGTGATTGTTTTATGGTACAAATTGAGTATGATAAAAATATAAAAGTTGATAAGAATGATGCCTTACTAATTGTAGATATGCAATATGATTTCATTCCTGGAGGAGCTCTACCAGTTGAAGAAGGAGATCTAATTATTACTGGAATAAATAAAGTTGCTAAATTATTTAAAAAAAAATCTGCACAAATTGTTTTAACTCAAGATTGGCATCCAAAAAATCATCTCTCTTTCGCCAGTAGTCATCCTGGTAAAGCCCCCGGTGATGAATTTACTTCTAATGATGGAGCAATAGGCCCAGTATTATGGCCAGATCATTGTGTACAAGGCACAAAAGGAGCAGAGTTTCACAAAGATTTAAAAATTGATGTAGCGGATACTATAATTAGAAAAGGGACGAATCCAAATGTGGATAGTTATTCTGGATTTCAGGATAACGATAAAAAATCCGAGACTGGTCTAAGAAAATATTTAAACTCAAAAGATATAAAGCGAATTTTTATATGTGGATTAGCATTGGATTATTGTTGCTATTATACCGCCATGGATGGTTTCGACTTTGGTTTTGAAGTTTTTATCTTAGTTGATTTGACAAGAGGTATTGATTTACCAGAAGATAATGTTAAAAATGCTTTAGAAAGTATGAAGAATAAGGGCATTAAGTTCCTTAAAATAGAGAGTTTTAAATAAAAATAGTTTTTTTACATCTATCTTTTAATTATATAATGAAAACTAAATTTCCATATAAATCAATATTAATTATCTGTAGTGTAAACACAGCAAGAAGTTGTATGACTGAAGGCTTTCTAAAAGACTTCTTTTCAAAACTAAATTTAGATGTTAAAGTAAAGTCAGCTGGTATATCTTCTCACGCTAGAGATGGGATGTTGATATCAATGGATGCTAAATTAGCTATGCAAGAGGTCGGAATTAAATTATCGGATAGTTCTTTATCAACCGATTTAAAAAAACATCCTGAAATTCTTGAAGGTGTTGATCTGATTCTAACTTTAACAGATAAACATGTAGAAGAAATAAAAGAATTTTTTAATATAAATAGTACCGAAATATTAACATTAAAACAATTTGCTGGAGAAAATGGAGATATTGAAGATCCTTCTATGAAAGAGCTTGAGGGTTTTAGAGAAGCTCGCAATGAAATTATTAATTGTCTAATGAAAGGATTAAATAAATTTGAGTTTTAAAAAATGATTCAATATATAATTATTGCAATATTACAAGGCTTTTTTGAATGGTTACCCATTTCCTCTAGTGGTCAGACATTTATCATTTCTATGAATTTATTTGGTATTTCTGCTGAGGAAGCATATAGTCTTGCAATTTGGTTACATTTAGGCACAACTTTAGCAGTATTATTAAAATTTAGAAATGATTTCATTAAAATTTTAAAAAGTTTTTTGCCAAACAAATATATAGTAGACGAAATCGACATAAGAAAAAGAAACTGGTTAATTTATGCTACAATAGGAACGGGAATTACAGCATTACCCCTTTATTTCATATTTAGAATAATGATATTAGGAGCTTTTACTGCTTTCCAAGGAGATATAATAACACTCATTATTTCAAGTCTCTTAATTATTACAGGTATTATTTTGCTTAATACAAAAAAAATCTATGGGAAAAATACTCTTGAAGAAATTCAACAAAATGAAATCAGAAAGGATAGTTTTTTAGCAGGATTAGTCCAAGGCATTTCAATTTTACCTGGTATCTCTCGGTCAGGAGTAACTGTTTCAGCGGTATTATTAGAAGACTATAATCAAGACAATGCTCTAAGGTTAAGCTTTTTAATGTCTGTACCTGTTGCTTTAGCTTCTATTATTGTTGATATTATTTTTGGCGAGGGTTCGGTCTTTGGAACATTAGAGCCTTATCTAATTATTTTAAGTACTATAATAAGCTTTTTGGTGGGTTACTTAACTATTGAGTTATTACTCCGAATAGCTCAGAAAATTAGTTTTGGGTACTTCTGCATTTCTTATGGGATTATCGCATACATAATTATAGTTCCCTTATTAATAATTCCTTAAGGATCTAATGCATAATTCTTTAGACAGTTGGTTAGTTCATTTTCAATATTAGGAATCCCTTTAAAACTAGGAAAATCATTTAGATCAATAAGATAGAAAATATCTTTTTCTATGGGTTGTACTAAATCAAATCCAAATATTTTAAGATTCAATTCAGTTGATAAAATCCTAGATAACTTATAGATTTCATCTGTAATATCAAATTCCTCTCGTTCAATTAAGTTAACATCTATATTTTCAGGTTTTTCTCTTAAATATTTATAAATAGGATTTTCTCGTTTAATGCCATATACTTTATCGCCTACTACATATACTTTTCGCTCTATTCCATCACATTCTATGAATTCTTGAATATAAACGTCATAAAATATAAAATTTTCATACCTTTTACAAAATTTATTAACTTCATCAATATTTTGAACAAGAAAATTAAATCTATTATATTTATCATGCTGGTAATGACTTTTGATCACTATTGGTAATTTATTTTTAGCCCATTTTTTAAATTCACCAACATCCGATAATGTTTGATTCCATGAGTTAGGTAATGCAAATTTACTCAAGTCTGCTTCATATTTTTTAAAAATTTTTCTAAAAGCATAATCAAGAGCCATCTTGTTCTTACACATTAGAATTGTGTCAACATCATGCAATGTAGGGATATTATAAAGCTTAGCGAAATGTAATAAATCTATAGAACATTCATTTCTTACTTTTACAATTATTTTATCTGCATCTTTTATGAATTGAGGCATTTCTGAGAGACAAAAATAATCATTTGTTGGATCGTGGAGTTTTAAATCAAAATCTTTTATCTTTTTTAATTGATCAATAACCTTTATAATAACATTATGATTTTGAACTGCTGAAAACACAATTACTTTTTTTACCATATCAATCAAAACATAAGTGATATCTTATTTAAAGATTATAACTTCTTTTCTACAAGTTTTATTAAACTTTAAGTTTACTTCTAGTTTCTTATTCTCTATATTATAAATCCATGAATTTATTAACTCATTATCAACCGTAACTGAATTTGGTTTTTTTTCTGAATAAATTAATAAATTGGTAGTAGTATCTTTAATATTCTCCACTGTAAACATCAAGTTATTAATAGTAGCATCAACTTGAATTATTAATTTTCCTGGACAAGTAATAAATTTATCAGGACAGCCAATTAAAGCCATTCCATTTAAAGTTATAGGGGAAATTACGTAATACTTGTATTTATATTTCTTCAATCGCCCTACTTCAATAATGTTGTCAAATGCAATTCGATTTAAAATACCAGAATGGTGATCATATAGAATATAGTCTTTTTTCTCAAATCCAAGCTCCTCCAACGTAAAATAAGTCTCTTTTACTCTTTTTGGCCAGATATTTGAAATTAATAGATATCTCCAAGTTAGATTTTTTATTTTGGTATAAGTATCGCAAATATAATATTTTTTATGCTTTTTAAACATTAAATCATTCACAGTTAAGGATTTATCAGGTTTCAGTAATAGCCCATCGTCTCTGCATGTTTTGTTTAAAAGTGGCCAATTAATATTTTCTTTTTTATCTCCAGGAGCAACAATTCCTGCGTTTAAAATTTGATAGAGACATTTAAAATCAGGAAATCTTTCACCAAATGGTCTTAATTTTACATTTTCCATTGTTCTTGAACGGAAAACATCTGGATGTGAATTAATTCCTATAGCATTAAAAAAAATGTTAGTCTGAGTAGAGTGGATATATCTATAACTTATAGGCCATCTGTGATTATAGTCCCCTGAGCTCCGAGAAATATTAATATTTGAATGTTTTATGCTATATAACAAGATTCCTGGTGTTTGCATACAATAAAATATATCAATTTCTTGTTCTTTTGCTGCAGTTGCCATACTATTCAACCATTCTCTTTGTGTATCAATATGAGTATATAAAATTGGCATGCTAACGATTTGATTTTTCATCCAATCTTGTTCATAGACTTGTATCCCGCTTTCTTTAGCATAAGCCATTAACCAATCCCAGAATTCCTTTTTTAGTGGTACAGCATGATTTTTATATGTTTCAAACTTAAATTTTTCAATGTAAGGTGAACGTGCATCCCAACGACGATTATGAGCAGTAATTGGTTTTTTAAATCTTTCACGATGAAATGTCTTCAAATCTGTAGTGAAATTTTTTGGATCAACTTCCCAATTTAATGTATTACCATATAATCCGCCTCCCATCAAACGAACTATAGGTCTTAATAACGTTGTAAAAGCTTTATTTGTATGTTTTAGGTACCACCAACTATCAAAATTATAATATTTTATTGGTATTTTTTTTTCCTCAAAGTATTCTTTAATAGCAACCATTGTATCTTCATAATTCATTCCTTTCTCTGTTTTATAATAGTAATACCCACCATTATCTGTCCAGAATCCTAAATAAGACGTTACAATATTAGCATAAAGATCTTTTCGCTCAGAACCATGATATTTTAACAATATGTCACCCAAACGTTTCAATGATTGATTAATGCCTTTTCCAAAAAGAAGAACAAATCTTTGTGAAAAATTCTTAGGAATTTCTTTAATGCATCCCTGAATACCGCAATTCAATCTATTTTTTTTGCCTTTTGAGATTATAGTATTCAGAAAACCATCTAAGGGTGATAATATGAAACAGTTTAAATCATCGTCATAGAAAACTACTGGAGCTGATGTAGCACTAAGTTTTCTAGAGGGAGGACAAAATATTTTATTTCTATAAGTAAAAATTTTAGTATTAGGGCTCATGTTGATCATTGAAGGAAAGGAAGTAATAGTTTCAGAATATTTACCTGAAGATGTATTATCTAATCCATCAGGAATAGAAAGCTCAAATATAATAAAATCTTGGGTATTATAATGTTTAATTGATGTGTTTATTGTTCTCTCTTCAGCTTCTAATTCATATTCGATATAAGTAGAAATATACGGCCCTAGTTTATCAGATCCATTTCTTTTTTCGAAAGAAGTTAATTTAAGTAGTTTTAATTGGTTTTTAGAATGTATCTGACTAGTATAATCGTTAAAATTGTGTCTGATTTTTATGATTCCATCTAATAATTCTCGTTTAGCTCCGAATGAAATTGAATATGTACCTCGATTCTCATTGAAATCTAATTTACCATTGTGGTTTTGAGTCGTAAGTAGTATCGATTTACTGTTCCTTTTGAAATCTTTTGAATTATATATATATGTAGCATTAAATTTTGGAGAAACAAAAAGATCAAAAATATAAGGTAATAATAAATATACCAAAATGAAAAAAATGACTAAAATGAAGAAAATAATAAGGATTAAGATTAAGATATTCATATTAATTTCCAATCAAAGCTTTAGTATTTAAATTTTTCGCCTCTTAATATCCTTTGAAGTAAGAAGTTTGTATTTTTACATAAATAACTATTAAAGCTTTATGGGATTTTACCATTATTTAAATATAATCATTTTATTATACAAAATATCATGGCGAATAATATAATTAATGTTGCCATTATTGGAGTAGGTGATGTAGCATCTGCTCTTGTCCAAGGTTGTGAGAATTATAAGAAAAATCCAGAAAAAATAATAGGAATACTTCCAGAAATTGTACAATATGATATAAAAGACATTAATTTTGTTTTGGGAATAGATGTTAATTCAAATAAAGTTGGTAAAGACTTAAGTGAATCAATCTTTGCTGAGCCGAATTGTAATATAAAACTTTATGAACCTGAATATTTGAATGCACCTGTTATAAAAGGTCCAATACTGGATGGATTAGACAGTAATATTAAAAATATTGTACCTGTAGATGATAACCAAAAACCTTCTGATATTATTTACGAAATTAAGAAAAGAAATACGGATGTAACGGTAATTTTACTCCCTACAGGGTCACATCAAGCTGTAAAGTTTTATGCTATGAGTGCACTTGAAGCGGGATCTTCTGTTATAAATGGAATGCCTTCACATGTAGTTAAGGATCCAGAAATAGTCAAAAAAGCTGAAGAAATGAATTTAACTTTAATGGGAGATGATGTAAAATCCCAGATTGGAGCCACGATCATACACAGATCTTTAGTTAATCTCTTTCCAATGCGAGGAGCGATATTAGATAAAACTATTCAACTAGATTGGGGAGGTTCAAGTGATTTCTGCAATTTATTAACCCCCATGCCAACCGGAACATTAAGATATGAAGAAGGCAAACGACAGTCAAAAACTGAATCTGTTATCGCTAATCTCCAAAACAAGGATAATGTGAATTGTCAAATTTCAGCTGTAGATTATATACCTTTCTTAAAAAACCAAAAGGAGGCTTATATGAGATTAGAAGGGCGCGTTTTTGGAGGGGCTCCAGTTCGAGTTGATATCACGATGTTTGTAGAAGATGGTAATAATTCAGCAGGAATAATCGCGGATTGCATAAGAGTGAGTAAAATAGCAAAAGATAGAAATATTGGAGGTGTTTTACAATCCGCATGCTCTTTTTTCGCAAAACATCCCCCAGAACAATTGGATGATTATGTTGCAAAAAAACGACTTATAGAGTTTTTAGAAAACAAGAGAGAAAGATAAGACATTATTTTTTTATTTTTATCCTCTAACTATTGCTAGAGTCTTGGTAAATTGTTGTTGTATTAGAACAATGTTATAGATATAATCTGAAATTAAGCTAATTGCTTCAGGGATCTGTCTAAAACTTGGAAAATCATTAATATCAATAATATAAGGTACACCTTCATTAGATAAAATATAATCAACTCCATAAACAGACATGCCCATTTTTCTACCTAATCTCAAAATTCTCCTTTTTAGATGTTTTTCGATTGGGACACGAATATGGATTAATTCTAATGGTGTTAAATTATCAACTTCTTGTAATCTATTATGAGATGTAATAGAGACAGCCCAGCGATCAATTACATATATTTTATATATTATATCAGAATTCTCGAAATATTCTTGGAGAAATAGGTCATTCTCTTTATAATTTTTAACCAATTCTTCAAATTGGATAGGATTTTCGGCAATTCCAATAATTCTATCGTTTTTTGGTAAATTTGGTATATTGTGGGTGTCAAGTTTTATGATAACCTTAGTTCCATTTTTACTAGCGTTAAAAGCTTCATTTTTAGAATAATAAGTTTTAGGGGTATTCAATTTCTTAATTCTTTGTTCAATGAATTGAAAAATTCTAGTTCTACTTTCACACATCTCCACGGCTCTAGATGCATTTAATAAAGGTATAGAAGGAGCAATTTCATGGATCGCATTATAAATTTCTTGATTTGACTCGTTAGATAATAATTTAACAATTATCAATGAAATAGGGTACTTTTTTAATTGTTTTTTAAAATATTTAGCATTAAAATTATTGGATCCCTTCTTTAAAAGGTTTACAATAGAAAGATTATAGTTTTTATTACAGAATTTTTTGATCTTTTCGAAAACTTCGAGATCACGATTGCAAATAGAGCCAATGTAGATTCTATTGAGCTTATTAGACACCCAAAAAACCCTATTTTTTTGATAGATTATGAATAAATTAAGATATATAAATATGATGATTTTATAGTAGAATTTATTTGAGTTTACATTAGAATTAGATGATTCTAGCTATGGAAAAAGCATCAGATTTTTTATCAATTTCATTTATATTATTTATTTAATTAATATCAAGAAAAGTAGAACTTTTCTTTAAAACAAGCTTCTTTGGTTAAAAATTGAAAAAAGTAGGCATTATAATTGATAATTATCATTTAAAGTACAAAGTTAGAGATTTCTTAAAATATTTAAAGTCTAAAGCAGATGTGAAAATTTACATTGAGGAGTCTTTTCTTTTAAATGGTGGAAATACTAATTTTAACGAAGATTTGTTCTTTACTAAGGCAAAAGGAGATTTAGTCTTAACTTTTGTTAAATCTCTTGAAGAACAAACTTCAATTCCAGTAATTAATTCTTATAAAGGCACATGGTTGGCAATAAATAGGTTTCTAAATAGTGTTTACTTAAAAAAGGCTGGTATCCCTATTGCTGATTTTTCATTAAATCCTAAAGGAAGTATTCCACCATTTAGGGATTACATTATAAAAAATATTATAGATCAAAAAAATTATAAATTTAAACCAATAGTGCATAAAGAAAGTGGACGATTAATAGTAGCTGATGAGAGAGCTATAAATGAAGTTGATAAAACTGATCCAAAATATAATTATCTGTATTATCAAAAATTTATTAAGAGTAAATGGGAATATAAGATCTATGGGATTGGGGAAGATATTTACTTCTTTAAACAATTACCAATACTTGTTAATCCAAATAAAATGGAATCGAGGAGAGAAATTGACGAGCTTCCAGAACTAAAAGAATATTGTTATAAAGCAATGGAAGTAATGGATTTAAAATTGACTTCATTAGATTTTCTAAAATCAAAAGAGCAATTCTTTCTAACTGATATAAATTGTACTCCGAATTTTAATTATATTAAAGATGGTCATAAAATTGTAGCTGATTTTTTATTAAAACAAACGAAAAAGTAACAGGGCAGAAAAAAATGAATATTGGAATTTTATCTAAAAGAAAAACTATGATGGCAAAGAAATTAAAAGATTGTCTTGAAATTAAAAAATATAAAGTGACTATCTACACATTAGAGAATTTAATTATAAATGAGTCTCTTCTAAACAATGATTTTTTTATATTAAAATCAAAAAGCCTTTTTTTTTTATATGCTGGGTTTTTTTTGGATGCAAATAATGTTCCAGTTATACCAAATCCTCAAGTGTCATTTTTACAGAAAAATCGAATACAATCACATTTTCTAATGAAAAAAATTGGTTTAACAACCCCTGAAATATATTTAGGTACTACTGATACATTAAGAAATCAATTAGATTTAGAAGATTATCCGTTTATTTTAAAACCTATTATGGGATCAGGTAGCAAGGGAGTTAGAATTATTAATTCACATAAAGATTTTAAATCAGAAAAGGATTCAATATTATACTTAGAGAAATATATCAATGGTATTCATTATAATGTATACTTTATTGACAATGAAATCTGTACTTTAATTAAACCTCCATTGTCAGATGAACATGTTGATATGAAAAAAATTGACACTCCGGATGATATAAGGGAAGTAATTAGGAAATGGAAAAATCATTTTGAAGGGGATTTATTATTTGGACATTTGGATATTGTTCGTAAAGAATCTAATAATAAATTGTATGTGGTGGATCCTGGTTCATTTCCAGAATTTACAAATTGGAAATGTAAAAGTCAACCTGAAGAAAGCATATGCAATTTAATATTAAATAAATTTGAGAATATCCAGAAAAACATTAATAATAAATAATCTTTTTACTTAAGTTAATGTTAGAATGAGTGCGCAAAAACAATTAGAAAAATCTAAGATTTATGGTGAAAAACAGAAAGTCAGATTATATAAAATAAAACATTTCATTTTCGATTTTGGGGGCGTATTGATTGAAAAAACTTTTGTTTTAAAAAATGTACTCGATATTATAGAAGCAGATTTGAATGTTTTTATTCCTCGGGATGAAAATTCATATATTAGAAAAATTAAAAGGGGCCTAAGTTCCGGAAGACTTTCTACCCTAGAATTTTTAGAGAAAATTTTTGAAAAATATTATTATCCTTTTCAAAAAACAAATGGCGCATTGCCTCCAAAAAAAGTAAATAACGTGTACTATGAGGAGTTATGGTTTGATCTATACTCTCAAGTAACAAATATCTCTTCTGAAATGGCAGAAATAATTGAACGTTTGCATCAAGCAGATTATACTGTGAGTCTAATGTCAAATACGCATGATGTCCATGCTAAGTCAAATTATTTGAGAGGATTCTATGATATTTTCGATAATGTCTTCTTATCCAATGAAATTGGTTTTATTAAGCCAGATATGGATAAATATAAGTATGTTTTAAAAAAACTGGATACAAAACCGAAAAAATGCATCTTTATTGATGATAAAATTCAGAATTTAGTTCCAGCTCGAGAATTAGGAATTATAGTAATCAGATTTGAATCCTTTGATAAGTTCAAAAAGCAACTAAACCAATTAGGAATAGGACATATTAGTAGAGATCTCCGTCATGTAATAAAGAAAAGATATAAAAAATACAAAAAAACTAAAAAGGAATATAAAAAAGCTAAAAAGGAATATAAGAAAGCTAAAAAAGATTATTTAAAAAAGAAAGGAAAATCTCGAAGAAGGAGATTGGAATATCAACGGAAACATTCTCATTATCGTAAAAAAAAGGCAGAATACAAGAAAGCGAAAGAAAAAAAAAAGCAAGAACTTGAACCTAAACTTCGAATAACTTAATATATCAATAAGTTAATCTTATTCTGAAGATTCTTCTTTATTTTCTTGTTCTTTATTAAATTCCTCAACTTTTTTCATAACAGATTCAGACGGAGCTGTCGGTAAAGGAATTTTTTCATAAACCTCGATAAATTTAACATCATCAATTTCTTCACCCATATGTGTTTGAAGATCCATTGCTAGTCCAAACTTTATATAGGTTAAATTTTGAAAAAGAAACATCTTAGGAATTGTTATTTCTAAAGTCTTACTTTTGGGAATATAACTAACTTGAAAATCAGATACATTGTCTTTCGGAATTCCTTTGTTAATCATGAAATATTCAATTTTTTCATTAAAATCTTCGATTTTATCTATCACTTCTAAATTATAATCAATACTTTGTCCCGCTAAAGGATGATTATAATCAATAATAACTCTTCCTTGTAGAACATTTGTTACTGTACCTCTCTGAGTTTGTCCTTGAGACTGTTTAATAAATTCTTTGCCAATTTCAGGATTTTTTCCTTCATTTAATCTCCTGAATTTTGCAATCCCTATTCTTTCGATTTTTTGAGGATCTCGTTTTCCAAAAGCTTTGGTAGGGGGGATTCTAACAGATTTTTTTTCAAAAAAGTTCATTTGATTAATAATTTCGGTTAAACCCTCGTTTACAAACCCTGGTTTTCCTACTATAACAAATTCTGGAGCGTAATAACCTTGTTTTGCTCTATTTTCATCATAAATATTAGCCTTTTTTGCATCTTCTTCAGAGGAAACTTGAAAAATCTGACCTTTTTGTGTTCGAGCAGTAATATTTACGAGAACAAAATCGCCTTCTTCTAATTTTTTTCCTTGCAATTTGGTTTTCCTTAGTTCTATCTTTTTTGCTTCTTCTTGAATTTTCTTTTTTTCTCCCTCTTCCAGCTTATTATCTTCTGTTTCGCCTTCTTTATTTCCTTGATCTAATAGTACTTTGGCACTCTCTATTATTTTTTCAGCTGTAGCCTTCCCAATTCCTTTTAATTCGGTTAATTCTCCTACCTTAGAGTTTGCTAATTTTTCAACAGAATCTATTCCCGCTTCTTTTAATGTGTCTGCCTTTTTGCCAAGTCCTTTGACATCTTCTAATTTTTGAGACATTTCAATTCAATTATGTTTAATTTAAAAGTAGAGTTGTAAAAAGTTAAGTTCTAAAATTTATGATTACTTATAGATTTTTCTAAAATGTTGAATCCCTTATGATACAGGCTCAAAAATTATTCCTAATTTTTTAGCATACCTTTTTACTTCACTCATTTCATCGGAGGTAGGTCTTCTATTTATTTCTTCGTAATTAAACGCCTTATATTGAGGTCTATATTGACCCATGATGTTCATTACTGCCTTGGGGAGTTCTTTTGCAACATACTCTAATATCGGTTTACTGCAACATTCAACGTGATTTGGCATGACTAAATGTCTGATACAGATTTCGCCACTTCCTTCGTCATGAACTCTTTTATGATTTCTGGCTACTACATCAAAATAATTATCAATACCAGAGTACTTCTTTCCACATTCGTTATTACCGTATTTAAAATCAGGTAGCCAAAAATCCATGAAATCAATTATTAAAGATAAAGATTTATCTGTTAAGAAAAAATTTGAGTTCCATAATTGGCATATATTGGATTTTTGATATTTTAAACTCCCAACAATAGTATGAATATTTGGAATGGGATCGCCTCCAACATAATTAATATTGATTGCTCCGTTATCAACAAGCTTTTCAGCTATAGATGCCAACTGAATGGTATTAACTTTCTGAGATACATCTGAGATATCTTTTTTCCCTTTCCATGCCTGAGAAATATCATAATTTTGACAAAATACACATGCAAAATTGCATCCTTGAAAAAAGATTGTACCAGATGGTATTAAAACAGGTTCTTCCCCCATATGAAGGAAAGCGGAGGACACATAAGAGTCTTTTGATATTAAACAGAAACCTTTCTCACCACTTATACGATTTGCTTTACATTGCCTTTCACAGAAAATACAGTTCGCTAAATATTTAATTGCAATAGTTTCAGCAAGAGTTATATAATTAATTTGTTGTATGACACGATCTTTTAAACTATTTGATTCTTTATTGAGTATTTCATTAAACTCTTTTGATTTTTCCTTTAGTTGAACTTCAAGCTTTTCTAGGGGATCGTTTAAATCAAAATCACATTTTATACTTTTAGCAATTAGATATCTTGCAAGGTTTGTCCCATTAATTATTCCTCTATATTTAGAAAAACGTTTAAGAATTTCTGGATCTTCCCATACGCTTATAGAATCTGGTCTGAGAACTCTAAAAACCATAATAAATAAAATTAATAATTATTGGCTAAATCTCAAAAGAAAGCCATTCGATAATATTTGACAGAAATTTAAGATTATCTCCAGCATCTAATCCGAAATCATCTTCCAAAAGCCAATCTGAGGAACCTATAGTAACACATCTTCCATTAAAGAATTCAGAAACAACACAAATAGGTACAGGGCCAAGAGCCCCAAGTTCATCATCACTAAAATATTTAAATTCCGCTTTTTCAGAAGTAACGATTAAATCTTCTACTTCTTCTTCCGTAAGAGTGAAAAAGGTGCAGTTGGGTAAGACGAGTTCCGTAATTCCTTCAGTTATGGGATGATGAAATAATTCTGTTATCAATATATTTTTCTTTTTAATAAGATATGAACCTGGTGCTTCTTGAATAACACCATTCCAAAATCTTCGGACGCCTGTCATTTTATATAACACTCTAATAGAACCCTGTTTCATCGCTATGTCTTTATCGCCACCAGCGCCGCTGGTTAAAAAGAGTCCTCCACCCTCTCCCACATATTTTTTAATTGCTCGTAATTCTTCTTGAGTAAATTTATCTAGTTTTCCATCTTTAGAATGTTGAATGTTTCCTATGAAAAGAATATCAAAATCTTCAAGCATATCAAAATCGATTGGACCTTCATTTTTATCGATGTAAGTAATTTCAAAATCATCTTCTCCAAGTGCGAATTCTGGAAACTCTTCTAATTGTTCTTTATGAGACAAGTCCACTATAATTTCATAAGGCATTGTGGTTTATTACAACTTTTTGTTTTCGATTGATTTGTGTCAGTTATTTTTTAATTCCAAATTCTATTTAGAGATAATCCTTATAGCTTAAGAATATATAATATAATTTTATAAAGTTATGCTAAATATCTTATTAAATATTTTCTTTTAAATTTTTTTAAATAAATATTCAAATAGATAAAACTTAAATAAGAAGAGACAAACTTTTGAGGGAAAAACAATAAAATGGACAAAACTAGATCGGTATAAATTCTCGGTCGGCAGGCTTATTTTTATAGATTACAGCAACATCAATGCCATTACCGCTAGCCATATCTCGTATAATTGAAGCAGTAATCGCTTTTTTTATAATTTCTTTACCTTCTTCAATAGTTAAATTATCATTATATTTAGCTTCTAAAACACCATAAGAAAAATTCTGACCGCTTCCCACAGCACAATATTTTTCTGGTAAGATGGACCCGTAAGCACTAATTGATAAAAGAGTTGAACCTTCTTCTTCAGTAACTCCACCTAACATTAATCCTACTTCAAAAGGGAACATTTTATTCTGATACAAAATATTTGATAAGAGTTTACCCGCAGACTTTACTAAGATCGGCTTATTTTCATGTCCTAATTGGTAAATGGCCGTCTCAGCCTTTAGTACATCAACAAGGTATAATGCATCTGCTACTCCCCCTGCAATTGTCATATATAAGTGATCTTGAATCTTATGTAATTTTTCAGCTGTTTTACTCGAAACAAAATATGCCATTGATGCTCTTTTGTCGGTTCCAAAAATAACAGCATCTTTACATACTAAACCTACAGTTGTAGTTCCGGTTTTTAACGTTTGAGCATTATATTTTTGAAATTGTGGAATTTCACTTCTGGAGTTATCTATAAATTTAGAATTCAAAGGTTTAAGCAAATCTTCTTTTCTCATAATTTCATTAAAAGAACTCTTGTTTTTATAATTTTTTTTAATTTTTTATTAATTTCTAGTCATTTTAAAATTAATTTTCTATTGATTAATTAGAATCAGTTAACATACGAATGAGAATAGTTCTCTTACATTAAGATTCAGTATATTTAATTTATGGAAGAGATTTTTTTAATCTATGGATAAAAAAATAGTTCTGATAGGGGCAGGAAGTGCAAATTTTGGACCTCCAACATTTATAGACTTAAACCTCAGTAAAATATTAGAAGGAGCAACTATAACCCTCCTAGATATTGACGAAAAGAAATTAGAAATGGTCTATGAAGTAGTATCCAAGGATAATAGAAAATTAGGTAATAAATTTGTTATTGAATCTACAACCAACAGAGCAAATGCTCTTAAGGATGCGGATTTTGTAATTAATTCTACAGAACATGGAGATCGCTTTGAATTACGATGGCAAGATAATACAATTCCTAGAAAACACGGATCAATGGAAAGAATGGGCGAGAATGGTGGTTCAGGGGGCTTTTTTCATAGTGCTCGTCAAATTCCAGAAATTCTTAAAATTGCTAAAGATGTAGAACGTATATGCCCTGAAGCTTTTTTTATAAATTATTCAAACCCAGTATCTCGTATTTGTTTAGCGCTAAAAAGAGCTATTCCAAGTTTAAAAATGGTTGGATTATGCCATCAAATTGGATTACTTACTTCACATCATTTATCTAGCATGATGGGAAGAGATTTAAATCATATGCAGGTGATTACGGGAGGCTTAAATCATTTCGCATTTTTATTGGGTTTAAAAGATATAAAAAATGGTAAAGATTTAATGTCAGAGTTTAACACTAAATGTTTAAACTACTTCAAGGGTAAATGGGATAGATTTGCATTTGCAGATCTTACCTTTGAGATTTATAAGAGATTTGGATGGTTTCCTTATGCAGGTGATAACCATATATGTGAATACGTACAATTTGGATCAGAATATACAACTCAACAAGATTTGACAGATTGGATTACTAAGATGGAACAAGAAAAGAATGCAGTTGACGCTCTATTTATGAACTATTATAATAGATTAAAAAATGGTAAATATCCAGAAAAAGGAATGCTAATTGGAAATCCCTCTGGAGAAAGGGCAATCCCCATAATTGAAGCTATAATTGAGGATAATAATTCTTACGAAATGGCTGTTAACATTCCGAATGATGGAATTATTGATAATCTTCCGCAAGAATTAGTAGTCGAATGTTCTGGAACTGTTAATAAGGATGGTATTCGTGGAGTTAAATTAGGCGACATCCCTAAAAATATAGCTGCCATTTTACGTATTGAAGCCTCTATACAGGATTTATGTGTGGAAGCAATATTAAAAGAATCTAAAGATTTAGCTATAAATTGTTTAGCGATGGATGTGAATTGCGGGAATGTTGAGATGGCAGAA
>JBHLRA010000011.1:0-2183 GCA_048883045.1 Candidatus Thorarchaeota archaeon
CATAATGATCCTTGGATTATTAAGGATGGAAAAATCCAAACAAGTAAAAATGATGCTGGGGGAATTATAGGGGGGATTTCTACTGGAATGCCAATTGAGTTTACCGTTGCAGTTAAACCAACAGCTTCTATTGGTATTCTACAGAGAACTGTAGATATCAAAAATAAAAAAAATGTTGAAATACAGTTTTCTGGACGCCATGATCCTTGTATTGTTCCTCGAATAGTGTCTGTAATAGAAGCTATGACTGCAAATGTTTTACTAGACTGTTTATTAGTTGATGGATATATTCCCAAGATTTTAAAGTTAGATTAAAAGAAAATTCATATTAAAATTTTTTATCAAGAAAAGTTAAATTATTTATAAAAAAGATTAGTTTTAGAGAATATTGAAAAGTGGATTTAGATGAATGTCTCACTACAAGAGAAATTTATTAATGATGTAATGAAGATAATAGATAGATGGTCTTTTGAGCATTGTGCTTTTTGTGAAGACGGAATTCTGGTATCAATCGAAGGAATGTTAGATTTTAAATGTAGTAAATGTGGAAAAACTATGAATCCAGTTAATTATTTAGGAGAGATTGCCAAAATTGTTTTTAGTTACCGAGAAGAAAAATAAACTCTTGTTAAATATTTCTTTAAAATTTTTAAACTTAATTTATCAATTATTAAGAGAAATTCTAAGGTATATAGAATGGATTTACCGATAAATGCTGTTTTAATAGGAGCAGGGAGAAGAGGTCTTCAAATCTATGGGGAATATGCTTTGAGATTTAAAAAAAAATTAAATTTCTTAGCAGTCGCAGAACCATTAAAAACTAGACGTGAAAAATTTGCGAAATTACACGGGATTCCATCAAATCGATGCTATACAAGCTGGAAAGATTTATTATCACAAGATCGATTAGCAGATGTAGCATTTATATGCACACAAGATCAATTACATGCTGCTCCTTGTTTATTAGCGTTAGAAAAGGGTTATCATGTACTATTAGAAAAACCTATGGCTAATAATCTAGAAGATTGCATTAAAATTGTAAAAAAAGTAGAAGAAACTGGAAGGATACTAGGAGTAAGTCATGTTTTACGATATACTGGGTTTTTTTCAACAATTCAAGAAGTGATAAAAAAGGGGATCTTGGGAGATATTATTAATATAACTCATAGAGAAAATGTGATGTGGTATCACTATGCCCATAGTTTTATCAGAGGTCCCTGGGCAAATAGAAAAAAGTCGTCTCCAATGATTCTAGCTAAATGTTGTCATGACCTTGATTTGCTTTATCATATGGTTGGATCACTCCCTAAAAAAATTAGTTCTTTTGGAAGTTTAATTCATTTCAAACCAGAAAATAAACCAAATGAGGCTCCAGAATTTTGTTTGGATGGATGTCCTGTAAAAGATAAGTGTCTATATTATGCTCCCAAGACATATATAGATATTATACCACAAATACAAATGATTGAAAAAAGTGAAAATATTGGTCTAAAAATATTAGCAAGATTAAGAAAGAAGTACGTTAATTTTCTAACATATGTTGCAACATTAATACCTCCTTTTAGAGAAATAAGGTATTATAGAGATTTTCCAGTCTACTATCTATATACTGATCAAAAAGAAGATTATTCCGATAAAAAAAAAATAGCAATTTTAAAAAAAAGTCCCTATGGCAGATGTGTATATCAATGTGATAATGATGTAGTTGACCATCAAGTTGTAAATATTGAGTTTGAAAATGGTGTTAGCGCAAATTTGACGATGCATGGTTTCAGTGAACAAGAAGGTCGTACGTTAAGAATCGATGGTACAAGAGGAACACTAAAAGGCGAATTCCATGTTAGTGGAGAGAAACTAATTTATTATAATCATTTTTCTGGAAAAGAAAGGTTAATATATAAGAAAAAATTAACACGTGAATCTGGAGAGTATGGTATTGGTGATTTTGGATTAATAGATGCATTTATAAATTCTCTTGTTAGTAAAGAAAAAACTCAGCCCTTAACAAATGCACGTGAGACACTCGAAAGTCATTTAATGGCCTTTGCAGCGGATGAATCGCGATTAAAAGAAATTGTGATTGATATGGATGATTTTCGTAAAAAAGTTGAACAATTATAAATAAAATGTTGAAGTTTGCTTAGATTATAACGTTAAAATTATAGTTAATTTATTATAGTTAA
>JBHLRA010000011.1:2283-13877 GCA_048883045.1 Candidatus Thorarchaeota archaeon
GTTGAACAATTATAAATAAAATGTTGAAGTTTGCTTAGATTATAACGTTAAAATTATAGTTAATTTATTATAGTTAATACTATAAGATCAAATATACTTAATTTCAAATTCTAGAAAGTTTATATTAAAATGGAAAAAAAAATAGACACTTCTGAACAATTTATTGAATTCTATAAGAAAAAGGGAGATTATTTAGTAAGTCTTTCAGAAAATCATTTCAAGAATCTCGAATATCGTAAGTGCCTTGAATTGTTAAATCAAGCGTATGCAATGTATATGAAGGGGAATTACACAGAACTCGCTGAAAAGACAAAGCAGAGATTTTTAGAAATTAAAGAAAAATACTTCAAGAAGTAGTCATATTATTCAAAATCTAATTTATTCTTAAGTTTCTTTTCAATGTCTTCAATATGGGACCCTTGCCAGTAAACTTTTTTACATTGAAGATTTGAGCACTGATAAAATTCTTCATAATTGTTGAAAGTTTCTTCTAGGACAAGGCTTTTAATTAAATTTTTGTTTTCTATTCTTTTTAACTGAGAATTACAGATTGAACACCTCGCTTGCTTGAGATTGAATTGAAAATTTAAACCAAGTTTTTTGTTTAGTTGTTTTAAATAGTTATATATACCTTTTCCATTGAGAAAAATACTCTTCTCCAAATAGTGTTTATATAAAACATAGTCTTTTGTAATGATAAACCTTCCATTTTTTTTAGCATAATCTATTAGTTTTTCATCTGGGACAGGATCTTGGTTAAAATAATCAATTAAATCATTTGCGTAAACTGTGTCGTATCCAAAAATTCGCAAAAATCTTGCAAGCCTTCCACACATACTATTAACAAGAAATTTCATACTAAAGATAATTAAGCTTTTTTTATGTATAGTAGTATATTTAAAAACAGTTAAATTATATTATTATAACCAAGATTTAATCAAAATAAAAAATAGAACAGATCTAAATGGAAGCTAAAGAATTAATGGAAAAAGCCGCAAGATTTCATGGTCATATTTGCCCAGGTTTAGCAATTGGTGTTTTAGCGGCCAAATATATTTTAGAACATGGATTTAAGTATTCTCCAAATGAAGAGTTAGTTGCAATCGTTGAAAATGATAATTGTAGCGTGGATGCTCTCCAGGCTACTCTAGGGACGACTTATGGAAAAGGTAATCTTGTGCATCAAGACTATGGGAAAATGAACTATTACTTTTATGATAGAAGAACCCAAAAAGGAATAAAAATGGCAATCAAAAAGAGTGATCTTGGTGCTAATAAATTAACAAGAGATGAAAAAATTCAGTTCTTGCTGAATTCAAGAACTGAAGACATATTTAATGTTTATGAGATTGAATATAACCCTCCAGGCTTAGCTCTAATCGAAGAATCTATACCATGTGAGATATGTGGTGAATTAGTTCAAAACAGTAGATTAATGTCATATAATAACTCTGAAATGTGTATTCCTTGCTATAAAAAAATGAGAGGATAATTAAATTTATTGCTTTTGTGTTTGATATTTTATGTTATATACCTCTAATAAAATTATGATATATAAAATTTTAATTAATTAATTATTCAGAGTTTTTTGAAATAATATGGAAGCAAAAAATCAAAATATAATGAAAGGTGCAGGACCTTTTCATTTTGAAGGAAATAAAGTTGGAATTCTAATGATACATGGGGGTGGGGGTGGAACTTGTGCTGATTTGAAACCTCTAGGAGAAGATCTTCATAAGAGAGGTGGATACACAATTAGTATTCCTTTACTTCCTGGATTTGGTACTTCTCCTGAAGAATTAAAGAATACTAATGTGGAGGCATGGAAATCCGCTTTGTATGAAGAATTAGGAATATTAAGAAGCAAATGCGACAAAATTATTGTAGGAGGCCATTCTATGGGTGGCATCTTAACTTTAATTTTAGCTGCCAATAATGAATTTGATGGAATTTTTACAATTAGTACACCAGTGGGAATTCGATCATTTCTGTTTAAACTAGTTCCGTTATTTAAAATTTTTGTAAAATATCACCGGATACCTTCAGAAAAATTTAGAAAGGAAACAGACGGAAAATGGGTTGGTTATGATAAGATTCCAGTAAATATTGGATTAAAAATAAAGAATTTATTAAATGAGATGAAAAAAGTATTATCACATGTAATTTGCCCATCTTTAATATTTCAAGGTCGTTTAGATTCTGATATTAAGAAAAACAGTATGGAAAAGATTTTTTGTAGTATTGGTACTCAAAAGAAGAAAAAAATTTGGCTAGAAAATAATGAACATTCAATATTAGAAAGTCCTGATCATAATCAAATTGTATCAGAACTTTTTAATTTTATTCAAGAAATTTGTCCTTAAATTATAAATTTATAAATAAATTACTAAAAATATCAAAGAGTAGACTTATGTTTTTTCAAAAAAATGAACTTAGCAATGATCTTTTTGGACAAAAAGGGGCATTAAAATATCAAATCTATAAAGATAAAAAAAATTCAAAATATTCTGTAAAATAGTGAATGTATTAATATCTTGTAAAGCTTTTAACAATAAGAGGAAAATTATATGATTAAGGATGTAATTAAGGGGCATACATTATTAATAAAAGGTCCAGCTAGAATTAAATTATTGGAAGGAGAAATCGAAGTCTTTGGGAAAATATTTTCACCGAAAAAAAGTGAAGATGAAAACACGCTCATTATTCCAGGAGGAAATAAGTATCCATTATATGCGGTAGAAAAATCTAAATTAGACGTATATACCACTATTGAAGATAATCTCATGGATATTAAAGAAAACACAATTTCTCCAAAATGGAGCGAGATAAAGGATAATATTTTATCTGAATTGACAGAAAATGATAGTAAACCTATTAAAATAATGGTGTTAGGAATCAGTAGTGGAAAGACTACATTTCTAAAATATTTAGCTAATAATTTTCTTAAGAAAGGATTTAAAGGAGGATATCTTGATTCCGATTTAGGTCAACAAATTATATATCTTCCCACCACAATTAATATAGGTAATATCAATGATTATATAGTTTCAAGTGAAAATATCACTTCTGAAAAAACTATTTTTATAGGTGCGACTTTCCCTAAGGGGGATAATAAATTTATTGTCTCTCTTGCTTGTAGAGATTTGATTTTTGATTTCATAGCAAAATATAAAGATACTGATTATATTTTAATAGATAGTGATGGATGGATTAAAACTGAAGCAGGAATTCTCTATAAGAATTTTTTTATAAAGACATTAAATCCAGACGTTTTAATTGTATTTCATGATGACTTAATTGAAGAATTAGACGTCATAGAGAAAACTTCCAAGAGTTTAAGAAAAGATAGAAAAATTTATTTAATCAAAGAAAAAAACGAATACTTTTATGAAAAAGATAAAGAAGAGAGAAGATTCTTACGTCAAAGTCAATTTTCTAAGAAATTTGAGGAGTTTCGAAAAATCTCAATCCCACTAGATACGATGGAATTTATTAAAACAGAATATGATAAAGAAACAGATCAAATTGTAGAAAAGAAAATTGATGTCAACGATCTCGTTAATCTTCCTTACCACTATGTAATAATAGGTTTAATGACTGAAGACTCAGAATTGATAGAAGTTGGACTTCTATTCACAATCAATATTGAAAAAAATTATATCTTACTATATTCGAACTTTACATATAAAGAACAACTTAAAGTAAAGAAGATTCTGCTTGGATCTCTTAGGTTGAGTACAAAAGGGAACCATCAAGGATATCTATATCTTTAAATTTTAATGTTCTTATTATTTAGATTCACATTTTAGCTTTTTACTATAAACCGATAGTAATTCTGTTTTTAAATTTTACTAAGTTACAATAAAATTTATTTAAATTGTGGTGTAATTATTATAATTTATGGTGGATGAGGATCTTCTCACTAAGTTTTTAAAATTAATGTCATCAAAGATTACAGATTCAGATTTAGAACTAATTAATTTGGGAAAATCTCTCGGATTGAATTTAGTTTCTTTCGCTGATTTGAGAGCCTCCCAAGAAGATACATTTACAGTTAAAATAAGAAATAAAGCGCTAGAGAAGTTGGAAAAGAATAAAGATAACGTTTTGGATAATCTGGATTCATTTTATGCAGGAAGTATTGATTTTATGGTGTCTGATGAACCCGAAGGGAAGAAATTTTTCCTTTTAGAAACTAATGGAGGATCTCACAGAGGACTTTCAATTATTACCCCAAGACAACAAGCTCTTCTATATGATGGATATTTAGAAGCTATTAATCAAGCGTTGAAAAAAAATAAGAGTATTCTGGATAAAGAATTTGTAATAATTGGAGTAACTGTTAATGATGCATTAATCCACGAAAAAGTAATTATGATTGAGTATTTTAGGAAAAAACTCAAAGCTAAGGGGCATACGGTAAAGATATTTAATACAGATAATTATGATAGAGACTTTAAGGCTGACGTTGTTTTTTTAATAGCAGATTATAGGCAATTATCGAAATCTCTTTCATTTTCTAATAGCTGGATTAAATATAAGGGAGAGGAAGTTAGTGTTTTAATAGGAGATGGGATTACAAGGCGTTTCAAAAATAACGAGTTCTCAAAATTAATTGAAAGAGATTTTCGTAAAATAAAATCAATTTTAGTGAATCCAATATTTAGAATCACTGATGATAAATCTTTAACGTATTTAGCAAGCTTTTTTAGTAAAAATGTTCTCAAAAAATATAATCTTAGATATCTCTTATTCACTAAAGCATATAATGAAAAAGATTTAATAGAAAAGCTAAAATATCTCATAAGAGAATATCATAAATCTTTTATCATTAAACCTAGTGGGGGTTCAGGGGGAGCAGGAGTTATACCCGTTTCTAAAGATGAAGATCTCCATAATATTGAAAATATCATAAAACAAAGTAAAATAGAATTCTTCACTAAATTTATGAAAAACCGCGATCCCTTCCCTTACACAATTCAAGAGATGGCTGATTTCTCATTAATAGATTGGAAGGGAGGGAAACATACTTTTGATTTAAGAATTTATTTAGCTCAAAGAGAAGGTAGAGTTATTCCTATTGGAGGATTAGCTAGGATTGCTCGAGAAGAGTTCATTAATCGAAAAAAACTAAATAAACAAGAATTTGTAGTTAATTTGTCTGGTTATAATGGGCAAATTGAAGTTGAACGTGGGTTAGGATTCTCGAATAAAAGCTGTATGCTATTGAACTTATCAAAAGATGATTTTATAAATATGTTTTGCATCGGCTGTGCTTTATTTAATAATATCGTTAAAAATTATAATAAAATTATCAATTTCTCTGATTGGGATAGAATTATTGATTGATATGAACCTTGATACATTAAAATTACTATTAGATGTCTCTTGTCGTAGCCAATTATTTGCTAAAATCCTAAATGAACTAGAAAAAGTAAAGAAGATAAATTTTATAGATTATCAGGCTCATGAAATATCTGATGGAATAATACCAACAGTCAAAATAGCTAAAAATTCAAAACTTGATGAAATCAGTCATGTCAAAGTCTTTATAGGTGCCCAACATAATGAATATAACGGTTTGTTTGGCATATTGGAATTTCTCAGGTTAATATATGAAGGAGTAGTAGAGATTAATGATATTCTTCAAGAAGATCAGATTCTTTATTTTATACCTTTAATGAATCCTTTTGGGTTCTTAAATCCTAATAAGGATAATAAATCGGGATATTATTTAAAAAATGGTACAAATTTGAATAGATTTTGGCGTAGAGCATTTGCTCCTAACTATAAAGATGGAGAAAATGATTTAGATAAGCTTCCTACTCCAGAGCAAGTCATTTTAATAAAAAAAATTTTTCAAAAGTATTGGGAAAAAGAGAATATTTCTCTATATATATTGGATTTTCATGAAACTTCTTTATTGGAAAGATTCCCTATTGAATTAGCAGCAAATTTAAATCTATTCTATAAATTTGACCATTGGCTTAAAGAAGGGATAGTATTAAATATTATAAAGTTATACAGCATCCCATATTATAGAAAGCCTTTATTTTACAAATGTAATCCTTCTGCGGATCATACTCATTTAAATTTAACTCATAAACAATTTGAGACCGTTTTTGAAAAACTCCGTGAATATATGTCTAGAAATCAAGGAAAAGGAAAATTGCCATTTTATTTTTGTTATAACAACAAGAGTAGGGAATATTGCTCAAAATTAGCTAATATAGTTTATAATAAATTAAAAGAAAAGTTATGGGAAACTTATTATCCGGCATTTGATCATTATTTCATAAATCATGGGTGTTTTGTGAATATGAGTGATGCAACATCTCGTCCCAGAGTTTATTCTATGGAATTAGAGACTCAGAAGCAATTCTTCAACATTTTTGATGAAATTCAAAAATCAAAATCAGATCCTAATTATTATGAAATAAAGCTTAACTTAATTAACGTAAGTATAGAATTGGTCCTTGAAACAATAAAAGAGATGATTAACTTGTTTTAAGGTATAAAAGGTAATAAAATGGAATAAAGTTGTGAAGTTATGAATTTAAAAAATTAAGAGTAGCTCCTACTAAAATGCACTCATTTTTCTTTTGTGAGTGCCCCCCTTTCTTTAATATAAGTATATTTCTATCTGGTGATTCTAATATAAGTTTATTTTCTCTTAAATTTCTAAATTTTATCACACGATCATTTTTAGCGTGTATTAACATTACTCTTTTTGAAAGTTTATTCCAAACTTCTGGTTTCAGTTCTTTTCTTGCATTTTCAATCAATAAATAAGGAGATAGTTTATAACTTTCTTCTGAAGTTGGGAATAATTTCACGCCTTTTAACAAATAACTTAACATAACAACCAGATTTTTTTTTGGAATGTTAGATTTATAATGAGACATAGATGAAATTGCAATAATCTTTTCAATATCATTGTCTAAAAAGCCTCCAGATAATATAGTAATTGCACCGATACTGAATCCTATACAATTGATTTTTAAGCTCGAAAACTCTTCTTGATTCTTTACCCACTTGATTATTTTTTTAAAATCATTGATTCTATTGAGAAAATCGCTTCTTTTTCCAGTTTTTTTAGATTTACCTGTTCCTCGAGCATCATATGTTAATATAATATAACCTTGGTAAGCGAGTGGTAAATAAAAATACTGAAGTTTTTCCATTGTATCAGAAAAACCATGACAAATTATAATAATAGTATTTTTTGATTCAATTTTTCCTTGTTCTAGGTTTTTTATTAGGTTTGCGGATAAGATTCCATCAGAAATATCTATTTTTACACTTGAAACTTCTAAATCTTTGAGAAAGATTTTTTTCCATCGATCAAACCAAAGATCTCGAAAAGACCAATAAATTTCAAAGGGTGTGTACACAATTAAGAAAGTTGTTAAAGATAAGGTAAAACACCTTGAGAAAGCTGTTGTATAACAAGGATTTCCAAAGGAGACATTTACTTCCCAAATATACCAACTAAACAAAACATCGATAATTAGTAATATTGCGCGTTTTAATGTATTTGAAAACAATATACTCAACTAAAAAAAAATAAGCAATCATTATTTACTTAATTGATTAATAAAAAAATAAAATATAGTTTTTATGGCTTCTTTGGTTTTGGACACCCATAGTCATGAGCGATTTTACAATCAGGCTTACTTTTTAACCCAGGACATGGTTTACATTTAACATCTCGTAACATTTTTACAACTTCGTCAATTTCCATGCCAAATTCTTCATCTTCTGTTTCCTCTGCAATCATTTCATCGTCATCAGGAATTTCATAGATAACATCCTCTTCTAAATTATCTTTCCAATCTTTTAAATCTAATATTTCATCCCCTTCTTCATCAATTTTTCCCTTCGGAAGTTCATAATCTTCTTCTTCAGGAGGAGGAACCTTTTTTTTAGCCATAGTTCTAAATCACAATTTTTGTTAATTTTTACATCTATTTAGTTTTATTATATAATTTTTGCTGGAATTTAATTTTAATTTGAATTTATTATAAAAGGCGATAAGTGATATCTAACTATTAGTTAAAAAAAATTTTTTACTAGATTATTTACTTGACTTAATAAAAGCCTATTTGTATTTAATTGGTTATATAGATCATTTATTTCCTTTAAAATATCATCTAATTCATTTATTTGAAACATTTTGTAATTTTCTAAATTAAATTGAGGATATAAAAACTTACTTGGAATTATCGGCAATTCTTTTTTTGAATTTAACAGTTCCTCTATAAAATTATAATCTACATGGGACTTAACATATAAATCTTCTAAATATAATACATTCACCAAGGAATTGCTTAACATATTGAAGTATGACAAGATTTTATTAATATCAGTATGATATTTATTTTTTAATCTAAATAGTTTGGTATTATTAACAAATTCAAGCTTATAAGAGTCAAAATCATATTTTAGCTGTGAAAGCAATTGCAAAATTTTCCCCAATTGTGCTAAAATCGAAGGAAATTTTTTGGGCATTGGTAATCTTTTAACAAAGCTGCCATTATATCTTAAATAGCCACCAGCCATATGTAATGTACTAAATAATGTTTTAAAAACGGAATCTATTAATTTAGAATTTAATATTGTTAAGAGACCAAATAATTGTTCTGTTTTTAAGGACGGAATAATTATGAAATATAGCCCAGTTATGTTGGTAAATACTCCTGGATCATAACAACATGTTAAATTTTTTGCGATCTCCCTGAAAATTAGTTTTTCATTTTTAAGATGGCCCCATATTTGCTCGAAGTTATTGTGATAATTAAAATATGAGATTCTAATGTCATTACCTGCAATTTTTATTCTTTTCTTAAACTTAATATGATACTTTGCAATATTACCAGTTCCAATTAACAAGAGATCATTAGAAGATTGGGCTTCATCACTAATATTACTAAAATGTTTGCTATATTTTAAAAATCCAAAAGGTCGATATATAATTCTTAAATCTTTGAAGGTTTCTGCAAAAGTATTAAATTTTTTATATAAAAAGTTGATTAATTCTATATTTCCAGATATTGGAATTACTTTCGAAGGTATATTATTAATTAAATTCTGATCAAATTTTATAATCTTAATACTACCATTCTTAATGAATTTATTCATTGAGTTAAAAATTTTAATAGTTATATCTTGTTCCCCTCGCTGTATAGCCTTTTTTAAGGTTAAAATAATAGGGTATGTTGCTGCGTTTTGAAATATGGATAAAGATGACACATTTATGATTTCTTTAATTTCTGTTTGATTTAATAAAAGTTTTCTGATTTTAATACCATAATCAGCAGATAAGAATTTATTAGGCATTATAAATGAGAGGTAACCCTCGTTTTCTAATAATTCTAAAGCTTTCTCAATGAAAAGTATGGAAAGATCAAATAAGCGATAAGCCGAATTAAATCGTTTAGTTAACTTCCTTTTAAATTCAATATTTTTTATCTTTTTATTTTCTACATATGGAGGATTTCCAATTATGATATCGAATTTATTTGAATTAAACTCTAATAAAAAATCTGAATTGAAGAGATTAAAATTTAAATTTAAAAGCTCAGTAATTTGGTCAATTTCTGTGATTATTATCTCTTTTATATCAACATTTTTGGATAAAATGTAATTAATATTCGTAGAAAAAAGCCATTTAATCAATTGTAGCTTTGATATAAACAGAGCGGATTCGTCAATTTCAATTCCATAGAGATTTTTTTCAATTATCTGTTTCTTTATTTCAAAATCAGAGAAATTTGACTCGAATATTCGATAAATATTATATAATTTTTCAGCTACTGATATTAAAAATCTCCCAGAGCCACAAGAAGGATCCAATATCCTTAAATTTTTAATTAAAGTAATAAATTTATCTTTAGACTTTTGATTTTTAATTATGGACGAAATAATTGGATTTAAATTTTCCTGAACTTTAAAATCGTTTTTAATAGTCGTGAATTTTGCAAGGTACATTCTAAGAATATTAGTTACTATATAATTAACAACTTCGAGCGGTGTATAGATAATGCCAAGATACTGATTATCGATTTTTTCTATAAGTTTTTGATTTTCAAATTTCTTAATGTGTTTCTCAATATTATTTATTAAATTGTGAATTGATGATCCTTCCATTGAAATTTAGCTATTGATTTTAAATTTCTTTATTTATAAAAATAAAAGAAACTATAATAAAAATAATAGCGTTATTAACTAGATTAAAAAACAATTAGATCAATTTTGAATTCAATTGAAAATTCAATTCTACACGATTTAATAAATCACCCTCAAATGATCTCAAAACAGAAATTTGAGACTGTCTCAAATATTATAGAGAGATTTAAAAATATTTTACAAGAGGAATATTTCCTTCTGGAGCTTAATACTGAAGAAAACGAAGATGAAATCTATGTAATTGGTGATATTCATGGAGATTTGGAGACTTTGAAAAAATTAATTAAAATCATTAATAAGAATAATCCCAAAATAGTCATCTTTTTAGGAGATATTGTCGATCGAGGACCAAAGCAATTTGAATGTTTATTGATTGTTTTGGCTTTAAAAATCCTTTACCCCTCAAAATATTACATATTAAGAGGAAATCATGAAACTTTAGAAATGAATGAATATTACGGCTTTTTTCAAGAGTTTTATTCAAGGTTCAATGATCAAAGTAAATTTATTGAGATTATAAGTATTTATAATCTAATACCGATATGTGCTTTAATTAATAGGGTAATTTTATGTTTACATGGAGGAATACCGCAAGATATTGATATTTTAAGGAAACTCCATGGTCACAAATGTAAAAACTATAGGGAAATATATAATTTAAATATGCAAGGAATTTTTCAAATTATGTGGAATGACCCTAAATCTGAATTAAGTGGTTTTTCAAATAGTTTTAGAGGTCCAGGAATTAAATTTTTTGGAAATGATGTGTTTGAGAAGTTCTTGAAATATAACGATCTTAAATACATAATTAGAGCACATGAATGCTTTCTTGAAGGATATCGATGGTTCTTTAATAAGAGGTTGTTATCCATATTTTCATCAGCAAATTATAGAGGTCTAAATCCAGCATCTTACGCAATTATCAGAGAAAATGAAGTAATCCCAAAATTGTTAATTTAATATTACTTTTCTGGATTGTAATAGGAAATTTAAGATTAAATATAAGTACTAATTATAAGGATTTCCTATCAGATTTATGTAATTTGAGAAGCGTCTGGTTTAATAAATAAAAGATTATTCCCTCGAATAAAGATCTCATTATATTTGGCGATGGGTTGCCCTTCCATAAGTTCTGTGGCATCTTCTAATATCATATTCATGTAAGCGTCAATCTCTTTTAATAAACCCCTATATTCAGTTCCATCTTTTAATCTTAGTAAAATTATGGAACCTTGACTATTCTGTAATATTTGTAAGGGGTTTTTTGATCTTTGTTGATTGTTATTTTTACCTGACATTTTAATTCTTATATCAAAACAATTATTATTATAATTATTAAAAAGATAATTTAAAGATAGAATTTTTTGAATTAAAACCTTACGACATTAAAAACAAGAGCTAAAATT
>JBHLRA010000011.1:13977-31869 GCA_048883045.1 Candidatus Thorarchaeota archaeon
ATATTATCAGATATAGAATATTTACCTTTTAGAGAGAATATATTTTGCTCTATACTTTCTCTTACTTCCTTCCAAAATTTACCTTACATCCTGAATGGTATCGAAGAATCGTTTAGAGTAGGTAAAAATAATGCAGACTATAAATTTTCAATATTAAAAAAAAAAATTAAATTAGATTCGCTTTTAAGTTTATTAAAACCTAAAATTAAGGAATTAGAAGTATTAGAAACAGAAAATCTAGAAGATATTATTGTTGAGGGCAAAATATCGAAAGATTAGTATAAGATAATTCATTTTTTGTAAAAAGAACTAATTATCTGATCGGTACTACTTTCAATATTAAATTTTTTCTGAAAATAGTTACAAACATTTTCTATATCTCTTTCTAAAAGTGAATTAGCATTTGGATGATCACTAGGAACCCATTGTAACCAATCAATTATTAGAATGTTACCTTTTTCGTCCAAAACAATATTAAATTCCCCTAAATCACCATGTATCATTTTTGCTTTTTTATAAATTATTTTAAGTTGTTTTATAATTCTATTGAAAATTTTTAATGGATTTTTAATATATTTAAAGTAAACTAATTCTTTGCCTCTCAGATATGACATTATAATAATATGTCTGTTATATCCGATTGGTTTTGGTGTATTTAATTTTAGTTTATATATTTTTTCAAGAGCCTCATACTCTTTTTTTGCAGCGAGTCTATTAACATAAAGCCAGGAAAGATGACTTCTTTCTCCAATAATGTCTCTCAATTGTTTAATACTTTTAAAACTTGTTCTCCCCATGCGATAAAATTTAGCGGCATAAATATTTTCATTATCATCCATACAACTGTATACGTCTGATTCCTTTCCTTTACCTATTAGAGGGCCTAATTGACTTATTATGTTTTTTTCAACTAGTGTATGCAACGCAAGCAAATCATATGCTTTAGAATTAAGTGTGTAAGCAATTTCGTGCTTGGAAGCATCTCTTATAATTAAATCAAGTTTGTGAACCTTTTTTAACCTAAAAAGAGTTTCTTCCATTTTATACCTAGAATAAAATTTAATATTGTTTACAGTAACAAATTCAGATCTTTTCATGCCTATCTCAATTGCCATCAAAATTCTAAAATCCTCTTTTTCCAGGTTCTTGAGAAGATTTGCAGCTTCCACACTTAACTCAGTTAAAAAATGAATTTTCTATAGGTTTTGAAAAAAGATATTAATTTATATATATTTGGAATTTCAAAAATTAGCATTACACCTAAGTTTAGCAATAAGAAGATAAAAATATCTTTTTGTAATATAAGAAATTGGGTTAAGGTTGATCCTGTTTGAAATAAAAATAAGAAAATATCCTGATTTAAATACAATATTAAACCAACTGAAATAATTACCCCAATTAATGAAAATAAAATAACTTGATTTTCGCTTTCAATTATACCGATGATTAAATTAATGGAAAAAAAAACTATTGTAAGTGTATAAAATAAAATTGAATAATATATCCAAATATCATATATGGTAGAATTAACTTGATAATTTTCATTAGAGACAGTCCAAAATAAAGATGTACTTAGATTTAAAAATGAAAGAATTGGAAATAATATTGCCCCAATTATTGAAATACTAAAAATACGTATTGATGTAAATCTACTAAATTGCAATTTATTATCCATTTCCAATTTTGCTGATTCTAATAATACATCAATCTTATTCTGAATCTCGATGGGAAAATTCTTCTTTGCCATAACAAATTGGAGGTTTAAGTCAGGAAAGTTAGAAATTAGTTCTTTAATTTGATTATATCCTTTCCTAAATTTCGACTTTTTACTTTTTGGACCACTCCAGAGATAAAGAATTTCTCTTTCTTCATCTAAAATTGCGCAGATATCATGCGATAATACTCCGTCTTCTTCGATCCAATGAGATTTAGACTCATTAAATATGAACGTTCTCAGCATTTAATCTCTAATTAATTTAACTAAAGTTAATTTTTATTTTTTTCTATAACTATAAAATCACTAATCCAATCCAAAACACAATAAAAAATATCAAAAAAAATTTGTTTATATAAAAAAAGTTATTGACTATCAAGTCTATTTCTAATTTCTTTCCACATATTACTGATATATTCTTCATAAATTTGGATTGTTTTATCATCAATGGACTTAAATCTTTTTTGAGCACTTATATACTCTTTTATTGGTTTTCGTTTAGATGGTTCTAAATATCTTCTACTAGGCTTTGAAAGTTCAAATTTACCATTTGTAACTTCATAGAGAGGCCAAAATCCCGTTTCATTTGCTAACCTACCAATTATCATTGTGTCTTTTGGTTCATAACCCCATCCTGGAGGACAAGGTGATAAAATATGGAAATATTTAGGACCTTTGATATCCTTAGCTTTTTTAAATTTCTCAAATATGTCAAGAGGGTAGGCTGCATTGGCTGTAGCAACATAAGGAATTCCATGTGCTTCTAATATTTTTGGCATATTTTTTTTATGAACATCTTTTCCTTCGGGTGTTGTAGTTGTTCGAACACCTAATGGTGTTGATCCACTCCTCTGTACTCCGGTATTCATATAGGCTTCATTATCATAACAGGCATAGATAAAATTAGTACCTCTTTCTACCGCACCACTAAGGGCTTGTATACCTATATCTGTTGTTCCCCCATCACCTGCGAAAGCAAGCACTGTAATTTCATCTGCTAAACCTTTATCTTCTAATGATGCCAAAATTCCTGATGCTGAGGCTCCTGTTGTTGCAAAAGGAGTATGATATACAGATATTTTGGTAGAACAAAAACCTTGCATTCCGTGTAAAACAGTTAAGCAAGATGCTGGTACTGTTGCTATTGTTTTAGGTCCTAATGCTTTTAGTGCAATCCTATAAATTAATGCCATCCCACACCCTGCACATGCACGAGTGCCTGGATAAATAAACTCTTCTTCAGGAAGATCCATAACATTTACCATTAATTTTCACCCTCCCTTAAAGTAAGTCGATTCATCATAATCACCTAATTCATCTAAGTGTAAACCTAAAAATTCAGTTTCATTAGTAAATATTCCTTTTTTAAAATCATTCAAGGCTTTATGAACACCTGAGATAATATGTTCCGTTCTTACGTCTCTTCCACCAAGTCCGACTATAAAACCCTTAATATTTGGTCTATTTTTCAATCCATAAAGACTTGCTTTCAATTCATAAGATAAAACACCCTCATATCCATAGCCAATATCTCTATCGAATACAATAATATTTGTCTTATCTTTGAAAAAATCTCTTAATTCTTCAGAGGGAAATGGTCTAAATAGTTTTAAACTGATTAATCCAACTTTTAAACCTTCAGATCTAAGTTTATTAATAGCAACTCTAGATTGAGATGCTACTGATCCCATAGCAAAAATAAAAATTTCTGCATCATCTGTTTTTATAGTTTTTAATATACCATTTCCATAAGATCGACCGAATTTTTCAGCGAATTCATCGTGAACCTCTTTGATTATGTTGATTGAATTTTCTAATGATTTCTGAAGGGCATATCTATATTCATAATATCCAGGAGCAGTACCTTCTGCTCGTTTTACAATATGAGGTGTGGTTACTGGATCAACTCCTTTTACCTGTGAAATATCAGACAAATTAATATGATGATTTAAAGGTGGCAAAAATTCATCAATCAGCTTCTGTTTTTCTATTTTGACTGGTTGGGCAGTATGTGATATTATATAACCATCATATCCACATACAACAGGTAAAAATAAACGAGGATCTTCAGCAATCTTAAATGCCTGAATATTAGTGTCATAGACTTCTTGGTTATTCTCACACATAAATTGTATCCATCCTACATCCCGAATAGTTATAAAATCCTGATGATCTGTCCAAACACTCCAAGGTGCTCCCAAGCTTCTTGTTGCTAGATTTAGGACAATAGGTAATCTATTCCCCGATGCCCAAGGAAGCATTTCATACATTAATTCAAGACCATGAGCAGATGTTGCTGTAGCAACTCTAGAACCTGTTGCAGACGCAGCACATAAAACTGCCATTGCACTATGTTCAGATTCAACCTTTACAAATCTTGCATTTAATTTTCCTTCGGAAATGAATTCCGCGATTTTCTCAACAACAGGACTTTGGGGAGTTATTGGATATGCTGATACAACGCCAACCCTTGCTTGTCGAATTGCATGGGCAGCAGCATGATTTCCTGTTAGAATCATTACATCTTCATCTATTTTAGGCTTGCCTTCTTCACTTATAGTCATTCTAATTTGACCTCCTCCATTTTTATCGCTTTAACAGGACATTCTTCCATGCATATTCCACACCCCTTGCAATATTTTATGTCAATTTGAGGCGGAATTGACCTCGTCACCACCGCTTCTGGACAATACAACCAACAGTTAAAGCAACTCGGTTTTCCAGATTTAACAGGGATACATTTACTCAGATCAATTATTGGTTTTTTTGAACTCCAAGTTCCAGTTTTACCTGCTTCCCCAATAACTGGTTTTTGTACTGAACCAAAGATTTTTTGATAATCTTTTTTTGAGTCTGTCATCTCTACATCAAAAATAATTATAAATCAGATTCTGTATTAAATCAAACGTAAATAAGTTTTTAATTCTTACCATTTACAATAATAAAGGATCAAGGAAAATTTAGCTTAATTCTTTAAGAATCGTATTAATATTATCAAAATAATTCAGCTTTATTAGTTAAAAGATAATACTTGCGTTTAAATAAAAAATAAATACTTAATACTTCATTAACCTTATAAGAAAAAATAACAGATTTTGGGACTTTTAGTCCTGCTTCTGATGAAGTATATTCCATTGGAAGTATTATAATATAGCAGGTAAGGGAAAAAGTGGATTTTTCTAAGAATAAATTTATCCAGATTATTGAAGGTATAAAAGAAGGGTATTTTGAAGTCGATTTAAAAGGCAATTTTACATTTTTTAACGATTCTGTATGCAAACTTATTGGATATTCTCAAGAAGAATTATTGGGATTAAATTACAAATATATTGCTGATGAAGAAAATAGAAAAAAGGTGTTTAATGGATTCAATTCTGTTTATATAACTGGTGAACCTTTGACCGATTTTGAATATGAATTCAAGAATAGAGCTGGAGAGAAAATAATTGGTGAAACTTCCGTATATTTGAAAATTGATTCGAATGGAAATAAAATTGGTTTCTATGGAATTTTTCGAGATGTTACTAAGAGAAAGGAACAGGAGAAACAATTTAGACGGGAATTAGAACAACTAGTTAATCTAAGAACTCATGAGTTAAGAGATTCTGAGGAAAAATATAGTAATCTCTTCCATCATTCTAATGATGCTATAATTCTTCATGATTTAGAGGGTAATATTATTGATGTTAATCAAAGAGTGCTTGAAAAATTTGGATATACAAGGGACGAGATTTTAAATTTGAACATAGCGGATCTTCATCCGACAAGTGAATTGGAGTTATCTAAAAAAGCTTTTGAAGAAATATCAAAAATTGGATTTGTAAGTTTTGAAATATCCTTCATAAAGAAAAATAAAAAAATTTTTTTTGCCGAAGTTTCATCAAGTTTATTTGATTTAGGAGGAAAAAAAGTGATCCAAGGTGTTGTTCGTGATACTACATTTCGCATTATGACAGAAAAAAGGTTAAAGGAATCAGAAGAAAAATATCATCAATTATTTAATAAATTTCCTTATCCTATTGGATTGTTCGACTTAAATGGTAATTTAATAGATTGCAATAGTGCTACAGGTAATTTACTTTCTACCCATGTTATAGATGATATTATTGGTAAGAATTACAGAGAATTTTGGGTTTATGATAAGCGCGATAAACCTTTAGTTTCTTTATTTAATGATATATTTACCAAAATTATATCAACAGGAGAAACCATAAATTTTGAATTTCCCATACATCGAACCATAGGGGAGTTAATTTGGTCTTACGCGACAGCTTCAAAGATAAAAATTGGAATGAATGAATTTATCCAAATTATCTTAATGGATATTAGCACACGAAAAGAAACACAACAAAGATTAAGAGAATCTGAAGAAAAGTACAGAAATCTAGTAGAGAATGCTCACGAAGGTGTGTGGGCTGTTGATGAAAATGATAATACGATCTTTGTAAATCCAAAATTATGTGAAATGCTTGGATATACTAGGGAGGAGATAATGAGTAAAAATTTACATTATTTTCTTGAATCTCCCATGATAGATTTGATCAATAGTTATCGAGAACGTAGGGGGCAAGGACTGAAAGATACTTATGAACTCGAGTTTATTAAAAAAGATGGAACTATTCTAAGTACTATTATAAATGCCTCACCGATTTTAAAGGAGAATGGTGAGTTTAAGGGCTCATTTGCATTCATTACGGATATTACAAAGAGAAAAATTGCAGAGCAGAAATTAAAGGAATCTGAAGCAAGATATCGGAATTTAATTGAATCCGTACCATTTTCGATTGCTTTAATAGATCAACAAGGAAAACTTATTTATTGCAATCCCGCACTTGAAAAATTAATTAATTATAGTAGAGATGAATTAATTGGTATAGAATTTAAAAATCTCCCTGCTATTAATCCAGAATATGTGCCTTTATTGCTTAGACGATTTCAGAGAGTACTAAAAGGAGAAATTCTATCACCATTAGATATGGAATTATATAAAAAAGACGGGAGTTCAATTTGGATTAGATATCAATCAACTTTAGTAAAATTAGGCGAAAAAATCCTACTCCAAACAGTGATAAATGATATTACTGAGCAAAGAAAAGCAGATCTTCTTATTGAAGAGGAGCTTGTAAAATTGAAAGATCTAGACCAGATTAGGAAGGATTTAATCTCCAGAGTATCGCATGAACTTAAAACTCCTTTGGTTTCTGTTTGTGGTGCTGCTGAACTCCTTTTGGATCTATATATAGACCAATTCAAAGGTGACACGAAAGAACTTATTGAAATGATTGAAAAAGGAGGCAAAAGATTAAAATATTTAGTAGATAACTTGGTTGATATTACTAGAATAGAATACAGAAAATTCGAACTAGATATGAATACAAACAACTTCAGCCAAATAATTAGGGATTGTGCAAATGAACTTATGTTTCTTATCAAAAAGCGAAAGCTAATTTTAGAACTTGACTTAATAGACGATTTATATTTAAAATTTGATAGAATAAGAATTGAACAGGTGATCTTGAATCTTTTATCAAATGCTATTAAAAATACTCCTCCAAATGGAAAAATTACTGTAAGGTGCTTAAAAAAAGATGATAGTGTAGAATTACTAGTTCAAGATACCGGAATTGGTCTAACAAAAGGAGAAATAGATAAACTTTTTATTAGATTTGGAAAAATAGAGAGATATGGGAATGGTTTAGAATATATTGATATCCAAGGAACTGGCCTTGGATTATTTATTTCAAAAGAAATAATAGACTTACATAAGGGTCAAATTTGGGCAATTTCTCGAGGCAGAAATAAAGGCAGTACATTTACAATAAAATTACCTATGTAAGGTTAAAGAATCAAAAGTTTCAATTAAAAGGGACTATAAAATGACATATCATAGAGAAGAAATTAAAGAAAATTTTAGAGATTTGTTTGAACATTCGCTGGATTTAATTTATGTAAGTGATTTAGAAGGAAGTTTTCTGGATGCAAATGATCTTACCTTACTGACCCTGGGTTATGAAAGAGAAGAAATAAGTGAGATTAAATTTTTAGATCTACTTGATCAAGAGGAATTAAAAATAGCATATGAGGCTTTAAAAGAAATTGTTAAAAGGGGAAAACAATCTAAGCGTAGAGAATATAAAATAAAAGCAAAAAATGGCAATTTTATTTATGTAGAAACTTATGCTATGCCATTAAAGAAAATGGGTAAAATATATGCAATATTAGGCATCGGTAAAAACATTACTGAACGCAAGAAAGCAGAACAAAAGCTAAAAGAATCTGAGGAGATGTTTAGAGCACTTTATAAAGAAGGTCCAATTGCTACATATATCTGGAAAAGGGTTAATGGAAATTTCATTTTAATCGATTTTAATATTGCTGCTGAGAAGGTAACTGATGGTAATGTTGTGAGTTATTTAGGTTATAAAGCTTCTGAAATGTATAATAATAGGCTTGATATTTTCGAAGATTTAAATGAATGTTTTAATAAGAAAACACATATCACTAGGGAAATGAAATACAAATTCCAATTCAACAGTAAAGATAAACATCTTTTAGTAAACTATGGTTTCGTTCAGCCTGATTTGGTTATCGTTCAAACTGAAGATGTGACTGAAAGGAAGATCGCGGAGGAGAAGTTAAGAGAATCAGAATTGAAATATCGAAATATGATAAATAATTTAGATGTAGGTTTTTATCAAGTAACTTTAGAAGGTGTTCTTTTAACACATAATCCCGCATTTAACAAAATCTTGGGATTTGACGCCGAAGAAGATTTAAAAGATATAAATGTAACTGATTTATGGCAACAACCTGGACAGCGAAAAGAATATCTTGAGGAAATGCTAAGGAAAAACTATGCAAGAGGGTATATCTGTCATTCATTAAAAAAAAATGGAGATAAAATTATTCTAGAATTAAATTCACATTTAATTAGAGATAAGAAAGGAAATCCGGTAAGAATAGATGGAACTTTCATTGATATTACTGATAAATTTACTTTAGAACGTGAACTTAAAGAATCTGAAGAAAAATTCAGAAATATTGCCGAACAATCATTACTAGGTATTGCAATTTTACAAGATGGAAAGTTCAAATATGTAAATCAAAGATTTGCCGCAATAGGAGGAATAACACCTGAAGAGATTAAAGATTGGGGCCCAGGAGAATTTCTTGAAATGGTTCATCCTGAAGATAGACAAATGATAGCTGAGCAGGCAAACAAGAAGCAAATGGGTGAAATAGAAGTTGTAAATCATTACAAATTCAGAGGTTTTAAAAAAACAGGAGAATTAATTTATGGGGAAATTTATTCCAAAACGATTATGTATCAAGGAAGACCCGCAGATTTTATTACCTTTATCGATATTACAGATAAAATTGAAGCAGAAAGGAAATTTTTAGAATCTGAAAAGAAATATCGATACCTCTATGAAAATACCCCTTTTTCTATTGTTCTTATAAATTCAAGAGGGAAAATTGTGGATTGTAATCCACGGACCGAAACATTGTTTGGTTATACAAAAGCAGATTTAGTGGGGAAAAAATTTCACAAGATTTCAGTAATTCACCCAGATTTTCTACTAACTATTATGAATCTTTTTAAAAAGTTCATCAAAGGGAAAGAGGTCCATCGAATTGATCTGAAAATGTATAAAAAAGATAATACTCTAATCTGGGTAAACTTACAAGCATCTCTCATTCGTGTAGAAGATGAATATTATGTTCAAGCATTATTCAATGATATTACACAACGAAAACAGGCAGAGTTCTTAATTAATGAAGAAATAGAGAAATTAAAAGATCTTGACCAAATTAGGAAGAATTTAATATCTAGAGTTGCGCATGAATTAAAGACTCCACTAGCAACAGTTTGTGGAGGGGCAGAACTTTTTTCGAGCCTTTATAAAGGAAAACTTGACGTTGAACAATTTGAAATTCTCAGTTTAATTGAAAAAGGAGGAGAGAGATTAAAATATTTAGTGGATAATTTAATAGACATATCAAGAATAGAATATGATAAATTTAATTTAAATAAGCAAAAAAGTAACATTTCTGATTTGATAAGAGACTGTGCAGGGGAAATGGCTTACTTTTCAAAAGAAAGAAAGATCTCTCTTAAATTAGAGATTCCAAATTCATTATATTTTGATTTTGATCGAATAAGAATTGAGCAAGTGCTCATGAATTTATTGTCAAATGCTATAAAAAATACCCCTCCAAAAGGTAAGATTACTATAAAGATGGAAACAATAAATAATTGGGCGAATATTTCTATAAAAGATACGGGAGTAGGTTTAACAAATGGAGAAATGGATATTCTCTTCACAAGGTTCGGAAAAATAGAAAGATTTGGAGATGGCTTAGAATATATCGATATTCAAGGATCTGGGCTAGGATTATTTATATCCAAAGAAATTGTGAATTTGCATGGCGGTACTATTAGAGCAGAATCAGAAGGTAGGAACAAGGGTAGTAATTTTATAGTACAATTACCTATTACCTAACCATGCTAAACAATATAAAATTATAAAATTTTTGCTAATTTATAACCTTGTTCAATGAGTTCATAGTTAAGTTGACCTAATTTTTCACCCATACGTTTATATAAAACTGTTTTCAAATTTTCTAGATTTAAATCTGGTAATGCTTTTGAAAGTAAGCCTAGAATTGGAGTATTAATAACAGGATTTCCATCTATAGTCAAGTTTTTCTCTATAGCTATTTTGCTAATATCTGCTACAACGATTTTAGTCTCTGAACTTAACTTAAATTCATCAACAAAAGATTGAGGATCTTTTTCAGAATTTATAATGAAGAAACCATCTTTTTTGAGAGAAGCGGCAATTTCTTGGTTTAAAACGGACTCATCAAATATAATTAAAACATTTGGGTTTTCTATTTGAGCTCTATCCCATATAGTGTCTGTTCTAGAGAGTTTAGCATATGCTTGAACAGGAGCACCTCTTCTTTCAGCTCCAAATGAAGGATAGGCATGCACATCGACAAAGTTTCCACTTAAGTAGGCAGCTTCGGCGATAATTTCACAAGCGGTCACCGCTCCCTGTCCTCCTCGCCCATGAATGATGATTTCGATATTTTCTGTATCATTCATATAAAAAACCTATGTATTATTGATAAACATTAATTATTATGAAGTTTAGCCAATAATATAAAATTTTTTTAAATTTCTCTTCTGAGCATTATTATTAGATAAAGATTTAATGATCAATTCATTGAAAGAAATAATATTAATAAGAGAGAGATCTTATAACATATCATTCATCTATAAAAAGTTTAGTACAAAAACGATTTGAAAGTATTATGAAAAATGAAACTGGATATTTTGAAGGAAGAGAATTAAAAAAATTATTCTATCAATATTGGGTTCCCGATTCTGGACAGATAAAAGCATATATTATTGCTTTTCATGGATGGGGCACTCATTCTGATAGATTAAAAACTGTAGCCGATTATTTTACAGAAAAGGGGTATGCTATTTATGCATTTGATATAAGAGGGCACTGGAGGAATGTTGATGATTTACCTGGTCATATTGAGAGTATGGATCATATCCAAAAGGATACACTTCTTTTTATGGATATTATACGCGAAATTGCTGGAGATAAGAAAGTCTTTTTAATAGGCCATTCCTTTGGAGGGTTAATTAGCTTAATATTTGCAATACATCACCCAAAACTATCAGGAGTACTGGTTTCTTCACCACTTTTAGGTATGTTTTTAAAACTGTCAATGGGGAAAAAAGTAATAAAATCAGTGTCAAAAACTCTTGTTAAATTAGCTCCTAATAAGATCTTAGACAATATTATTGATCAAAATCAATTAACAAGTGATTTGAAGATTTTACGACAACATATCGCAGATAAGCATAAAATAAATGTGATATCAGCCAAATCGGCTACAGAAATAGATAACTCTTCAAGATGGGCAATAGATAATGCTTCAAATTTACTTTGTCCTATATTTATAATGCAAGCTGGTGACGATAAAATCATTGATAAAGAAAAAACCAAAGAGTTTTTCACGAAAATTAGAAGTAAAGATAAGACTTATCGAGAATACGATGGATTTCTCCATGAATTGTGGAATGAAAAAGGTAGAGCTCAAGTATATCAAGATATGTTTGTTTGGCTCGAAAAACATTTATAATAAAATGATAAAAAAAGCTATAAATATAACGTTTAATTTTTAATCAAATATTGTTTAAAATGATGGTTATGTCTAAATTGAATAATAAAATGTCTAAAATACTTATAATAAGTTTTTTAGCATTAGTAGCTAGTAATATCCTCGTTTTCTTTTTGATAAAACCTTCTTTCGGACAGTCTAATAATACAAAAAATATATTGCTAGTAAGTAAAGGAAACGATGATTTATTTGTGCAGAGTTTAGGGATTGATTATGATAATTTTAATATATCTCAAGTTTCTGATAGTGAACCACTATTATCGATAGGTTCCTGGATTGACATTGTTATTTTATTTGATACCCAATTAAATTCTTTAGAACATCAGATTGTTTCAAACTTTACAAAAGATGGAGGAGGATTAATTGTTTTTATGGGGCAAAATTTGCACAATAATGCTACTTTGTTAGAAGAATTACAATTGATTGATAATACGCAATATGAATCAGGAAAATCTTTAAACCAAGAGATAATGCTTTCAATTGTAAATAATGCCAGTCATCCAATTTGTAGGAATATAGACTGGAATTCTGCCCCTGAAATGAAGATTGATAATATGACAATTATTCCTGTAGTTAGCATAAATCCCTCTGTCGAAAGAATTGTTGATGTGTATCCTGCATCGAAAAATTTGCAAATTAGCTTATATAGACAACCTTTCATATTAAAAAGGGTATTAGGAAACGGAAGAATTTTATTATATACAGGTTGGTTGGAGGAAGGGGCAAATCTCGATTTTAAAGTTTGGCCTTATTTCAATTATCTACTATACGGTTTATCATTTGAGAGCTTGAATAAATCCTTCCAGTCATATCCAAATTGGCCATATTCTCCAGTTCCTCACCTCTTCGAACAGACTATCATCGGTATCATCATAATTATACTCGCCATTTTAGCAATTGCTCTATTTATTGTTGTTAAACGAAAGTCTAAAGGCGCTATGGACCAGCAAACAATTGAAGCTTTAAAAATTAAAGCTGAAGAAGAAGAAAGAAAGAAATTAGAAGAAGAAAAAGCTTTAGAGAAGAAGTTGGAAGAAAGAGTCGATATTAAAGATGAATGGGAGGTTATCGGAGTTCATCGTCAACTTGGGGGCTTTCTTTTTACACTTTTCCTTGGATTGATTTTAGTATTACCACAACTATTAGTCTCCAATTTTATTATGCCTCAATTTATACAACCTTATCCACAAGCTGCGGGGTGGTATAATTATGCTTACAATTTCTTTCAAATCATATGGATTTTATTTGATTTTGGAACTAGTTTTGCCTTAGCCAAATATTTCTCCCAATATAGAGTTAAAAATCCAGAAAAAGCCATACATTATATTCAAATCTATGTGTGGTGGCAAATATTTACTGGAATTATTCAAATCTCATTAATAGCCTTTATAGGGTCATTCATTTTCCCGTATACTAATCTTGCTCATATGAGCTGGATCTTTATAGTCTATTCTTTTGTACAATATCCAGGCGTATTTTTAGTATTTATGTACTCTTTTCAAGGAATGCAACGCTCAGATTATTATCTAATATTATACATCGCCTGGGAGATTGTATTTTTGCTAATTGGTCAAGTTGCTTTTTGTTATATTGGTCGTATCTGGGGAGCTGCTAATCCTATATTTGGTGAAGCCTTAGGAGCAGGGATTGGTTATGCTATAGCACGATGCTTCGATTTCTGGATGACTTTTATTATTTCTATAGTGATTTTTAAGAAACAAGGATTCTCACCTAAGACTTGTTTCAGGATTGACTTTTCAAAAGGAGAAGTTAAAGAATCTCTTAAGTATGGTTCAAAATTAGGTGTTGGAGAAGGATTTGTTCAAATAGGTTGGTTTATACAAATAATATTAACATCTACATTTGTTGCAAATTATTCCAATAATTTAGGTTGGTTTAATTTAGTGTGGACTTTAGGAATGATAGTGCAAATTGTTACTTTATATTCACAGACTCTGCTTGGTGCATATAGCGAATCTAGTTCTCACAATAAAAATACATTAACAAAATTATACGTATATCAAGCTTTTAGATGGGGTAATTATTTCGCATTTTTCTTAATATCAGTTCTTTTTGCTACAGGATCAAAATTCCTGGTGGGGGCAGCAGGAGAGGAATATGGACTTCCTGCTGTCAAATTCTTGATACCCATTTTACTATTTCATATAGGGGGTATTTATTCCTGGTTAGTTGATTCTGTATTCGAAGGTACAGGGAATACTACTTACGCGATGATCGTATGGTTTATTGAACAAGCTACAAGAGCGTTAATTATGTATATATTTGTCATAATCTTTAGAGATATGGTTTATGTGATAATTGCTTATATCCCAGCGGTATTAGCAAAAGATATCATTGCCTGGTTGATAGTTCGAAAAAAGATCATAAAATTCAAATTTTATCCATACAAGACATTTATTACACCAGCGATTTCGGCGATAATAAATTATCTAGTACTATTTGTTGTTGGTGAACTTATTTGGTCAATTCCATTAGGAGATAAAATTATTAACACAGCAATTATTTTCGTTTTAGGGATTTTTGTATTTATATTCTTCTATGCTTTCTTAGATGGTTTTCTAGGTGGCTATGATGAAAACACAATACAAGAATTTCAAAGAGCAGCAGCTATGGTTAGTACTCGCGGACTTAGAGCTTTACCAAAAACATTAAGTAGAATAGCAAAATTCGGAAGTAAAATAAGTCCCATTCATAATAAGTTTAAAATTGATATCTATGAAGAAGCGATGAAAGAAGCATATGATTTAACTTTAGAAAAACGAATACTTAAAATATAAATTTTTTTTTGTTATTCGGTTCAAAGAAATGGATAAATATAATCTTGATATTTTTCTTGACAATATCTTTGATTGGGTTGATTCTTTTAAAGTTAATGGCAATTCTGGTCATTTTTCTGTTGAAAGAGATAAAAAAAAACAATCTCTATATGGAATATGTGATATTGTATATAATTTAGTCATCCCTAATCAGTTGGATCATTATTTAGAATTGAACATAAATGAAGATCTTCAAAAATGGATTGAAGTAATTCAATCATTTCAAGATCCAAAAACAGGATGGATTAAAGAACCGGGTTTTAATTTTGGACTACATTTCAAGGAGCATAGTTCTGCATTTGCCACTTCAGTTCTTAAATTACTAGATTCTTCACCATCCTATGATTTTAAAATTTCAAAAAAATTGGATTCAAAAAAGAAAGTCGAAAGGTGGCTGAAAAGAGTACCTGAATGGGGAGTATTATTTTGGCCAGGTTCTCATCGAGGTGGTGGGATTGGTGCTATATTTGCAACACTGGGAAAAGAGAGTTACCCTCATGAGAATTTTTTTGATTGGTATTTTGATTGGTTAGACAGAAAAGCCGATCCTAATGTGGGTTTCTGGAGACTCGGTTGGAATCATAAAATTAAGCGAAGATTAACAAAACATGAGTTAGGAGGATCAATTCATTATTATTGGATTTATGAGTTCTTAAATCATCCTATTCCTTGTCCTGAAAAAGTTATTGACTCAACTCTATTATTACAAAATAATCTAGGTTTATGGGATGGAGACATATCTTATTGTATAGATCTTGATGCGATATTTTGTTTAACCCGATGTTCCAAAAAAGTTAAAGGTTATAGAGAGAATGATATAAAAAAGGCGATATTGAAATATTTGAATTATACTATTCCGAGTTTAAATGATAGTGAATTCCTCTTTACTCGCTACAATAATACTCATAAATTAACTGGTTGTCTAGGAGCAATCGCCGAAATTCAAAAATTTTATCCTGAATTATTTGATTTTCCAAATTCATGGATTCAAACTTTAGATATAACTCCTTGGATTTAAGTATAGTAATATTTAATTAAAAATTTCCTAAAGAAGTTATCTCAGTATTTTATTAGTCTCTTAAAAAATAATAAAAAACCTACATAACTTCTATTATATTGTTATTAAAAATTTAACAAATGCAATTAAAATTGTATTACTGCTATTAATGATTATATTTAATTATTATTGATATTCTAATTCATCAATAAACTGAGTGATTTATGGAGGAAATAAACCCTAAGAAGCTAACTCCTATGTTAAAACATTGGTATTCTATTCGAAAACGTTATCCTCCAGAAAATCTGATTGCCTACCGGATGGGTGATTTCTATGAATTTTTTTATGATGACGCAGAAAAAATTTCAAAATTACTAGGAATAACCTTAACAAAAAGAGGAGATGTTCCATTAGCAGGGATTCCACATCATTCTGGTCATAATTATTTTAACAATCTCATGAATCTCGGTGAAACTCTTGTTATAGTTGATCAATTAGAAGATCCAGCAACAGTAAAAGGAAGAATTGTAAAAAGAGGAGTAACTCGAATAATTTCACCAGGGACAATTATAGAGCCCAATTTGTTAAAATCAAATGAAAATAACTATATAGCTTCTATGGTCAAAGAGAGAAATGGTTTTGGAGTCGCTTTTTCTGATCTCTCAACTGGTGAATTTGTTGCATCAGAGTTTTCATATAAAGAGCAAGATCCTCAAGGAAAATTGTTGAGCTTATTTTCTCAATATGATCCAGTAGAATTAATAATTCCTCCCGACCTAAAAAAAGACGAGAGACTTTTTATAATATTATCAGATTTAACAAGTGCAATTATAAAATCATATAATGAAAATGTCTTCTTATATGATGAAGCTTATGCTTTAATCATTAGGCAGTTCAAAATCTCAAATTTGAAAAGTTTTGGTTTAGAAGATAAAAAAATGGCCATTCAAGCGGCGGGAGGTCTTTTAGCATTTTTGAAAGACACCCAAAGAGACATTATACCTAATATCTTTAAAATAAATCTTATTCGAGAAGAAAATATTCTACATTTAGATTACATAACTCAAAGGAATCTAGAATTAATAAATTCTCTATGGGAAAGAGGAAAGGATGCTACATTGTATTCAATCTTCAACCATACTCATACACCAATGGGAGCACGTTTGTTAAAAAAATTTATTCTCCAACCATTAATTGATGTTGATAAAATAAATCAAAGACTAAATATTGTACAAAAATTTAAAGATGATATATTCTTAAGATCAGATTTAAGAGAAGAATTGAGAGTTATTGGTGATCTTGAGAGATATATTAATAGAGTTAATTATAGTGGTCATACTAATGCTCGAGATTTGATAAATATCAGAAATTCTTTAGAGAACATTCCAAAAATTAGAAAATTATTAGAACAGGCAGATATCCCTGAAGTATCAGAATTTATAGAAAATATTACTCCTTTTAATGACTTAAAAGATTTAATTAATATTTCAATCAAAGATAACCCTCCAACTACAATCAAAGAAGGAAATATCATTAAGGAAGGCTTTAACAATGATGTTGATGAATTAAGGGATATAATTCATAATGGGAAAAAATATATTCTTGAGTATGAACAAGAACAGAAGAAAAAATGGAATTTAACAACGGGGCTTAAAGTTGGATTTAATAATATTCTTGGTTACTATATAGAGATTACTTTAAGAACACTTAATATGATCAGAAATGTTCCGGAAGATTATGTTGAACGGGCAACACTCAAAAATGCTAAACGATATACAACAGAAAAACTGAAAGAGCTTGAAGAAAAAATCGTAAATGCTGAAGAAAAAATAAATGAATTAGAATATGAAATTTTTAATACTATTCGAGAAAAAGTTGAAAAAGAAACAAAAAATATTCTTGAAACTGCACAAAATATTGCAATAATCGACGTTCTTGCTTGCTTTGCTGAAATTTCTGAAAAATATAATTATTGTCGACCTATAATAAATGATGAAAACAAAATTATAATCAAAGCTGGCAGGCACCCTGTAGTAGAGCAAATTAACTTAGATGAACAATTTATACCTAATGATTGTCATTTAGATAATGAAAATGATCAATTGTTAATTATAACCGGGCCTAATATGGCAGGTAAA
>JBHLRA010000012.1:0-8929 GCA_048883045.1 Candidatus Thorarchaeota archaeon
GTATTTAAAAAATTTTTTGACCAAAAAAATAATAAAATATGCTTATTTTTAATAATTATTAACTTACAGATGTGCTGATAGAATTGAAGTCTGGATATAGTCATGTGAAAGAAACATTTGAAAAACATGAAAAAGGATATCAAACACCACACTGGTATCGTGGGATTGAATATCGAAAAGGTAGATCAATTCAAAGAGTGGAAAAACCAACCAATATTCATAGAGCAAGAACATTAGGTTATAAAGCAAAACAAGGATATATCATAGTTCGAGCAAGAATAAGAAAAGGAGGAATGCATAAAGTTCGACCAAAGCGTGGACGAAAGCCAAGAGCAATGGGAGTTTCCAAATATACCACTGGGAAGAATCTACAATGGATTGCTGAGGAGCGTGTTCAGAGAAAGTATCCAAACATGCAAGTTTTAAACAGCTATAAAGTTTATGCCGATGGAAAACATTGGTATTATGAGACAATTTTAGTGGATCCTAACCATCCTGTCATTAAATCTGATCTTAAAATAAATTGGATCGCTGAACCACAACATTCAAAGAGAGTAACTCGTGGTCTTACTTCAGCAGGAAAAAGAGCTCGAGGATTACATAAAAAAGGATGGGGTTCTGAAAAAACCCGACCAAGTATTGGAGCAAATAAGGGTCGAGGAAAATAGATTTTTATCTTTTTCTCTCTCACTTAAAAAAAATTGAGATAAAATTATAATTTATTTACACTAACTGTCATTCCACCATCAATGATTATATTTTGACCCGTGATATAATCTGCTCCTGGTGAAGCTAAAAATAATGCAGCATCTGCAACCATTTTACTTTCACCAATTCTATCAATAGGGATTTTTACACCTCTTGTTTTTAAAAAATCTCTGATAAGATTCGGATCATTTTTATAGATGGGCGTTAAAAACACACCGGGAGAAATAGCATTAACTGTAATATTGTTTTTACCTAATTCAAGAGCCCACAATCTTGTGAATGCCAATAAACCTGCTTTGCTTACACTATAAATCCCAAGCATAGGATTAGCACCATTTGCTGTCCCAGCACAGGAAACAATATTGATTATTTTTCCCGCAATTGGTGTAAAATGTTTTTGCCTCCTCATCTGTTTAAAAAGGCTTTTTGTAACATTCCAAGCACCTTTTAAGTTAATCGCCATAATCTTATCATACATTGCTTCTTTTTGTTTTAAGGTGGGATATAAACCACCATCAATTCCCGCATTATTAACTAATAAAAAAAGATTGTCGAATTTCTCGAGCACATTATCCGCCATTTCTCTAACCTGCACAGAATCCGAAATGTCCGCTTTTGCTATCATAACTTCAACATTATAATCTTTAAGAATGATTTCACGTGTTTGTTCTAAACCTTCATCGTTGATATCATTTATGACCAGATCTGCTCCTTTGCTGGCAAAAGCTTTCGCCATTTCTCTTCCAAATCCACCTCCACCAGCACCAGTTATTAAAGCGACCTTTCCTTCCAAATATTTTTCTTCCGACATATTTTTCACATCTACTTAGATTTTATTTCCCAAATAAACCTTTATTTTTCTTATATTGTGCCAATAATTTCATCGGAGGGGGTGTTTCAAATGCAATACTTACATCAATTACTGCAGGTTTTTTAGAATCAATAGCTCTTTGTAAAGCAGGTTTGATATCTTCTGGATTTTCTACTTTTTCACCATAACAACCAAATCCTCTCGCAATTTCAGAATAGTCGATCGAAGGTAAATCAACATCGCAATAACGTTTTTTTAAGAAATTTTTCTGATTGCTCTTTATCATTCCCCAAGCACAATTATTAGCAATAATAACAATTATAGGCACATTCAATCTTAGTGCCGTTTCTAATTCTCCAACGTTAAATAGAAAACTCCCATCACCATTTAGGCAAACAACAAGTTTATCTGGTTTTGCAAGTTTTACTCCAATCGCATATGGTATTCCAACACCTAAGTGTCCCATAGTAATCGGGAAAAATGTAGATCGTGGAGGACGAGGTTTTAAATTTATAAACTTGTAAGAGAAGACTACAATATCACCACCATCAAGGACAATTTGGGCATCCTCAGGGATAAAATCGAAAACCTCATAGACAAGACGTTCAGGCTTCATTGGTAATTTCTGATATTCAAGAATTTTTAAATTTGTATTTAGTTGATTTCTACAGAGTTCTTGTAAATAAGTATTCCATTTCGTCCATTCCGTTATTTTTTCTTTTGGAAGGGATTTTTCCATTTCATTCAGTAATTGGCTAATTACAGCTTTACAATCACCAATAATCCCAACTTCAATTGGTCTATTTTTACCAATTTCATTTGGATCTATATCAATTTGAATAATTTTTTGAGTTTGATTCCACATTGGTGAGGCCCCGTAAAATATTGAATAATCCCATTTACAACCAAAAGATAATACTACATCAGCTTCTGTAGCAGCTGTTCTGTAAGCATTATTAATTAAATACGAATCTAGAAAATTCTTTTTATCTCTCCCAATTGAACCAATACCGTTAATTGTAGTGCCTGTTGGTATCATATAAGTTTCTGATAAAATCTTTATCTCTTCTGAAGCTTCTGAAGCAATTACTCCTCCACCAGCAACCATAAGTGGTTTTTTTGCTTTTTTCAACAATTCAATCGCTTTTTCAATATCTTCTGAAGGCCCATTAGGTCTATTTAAAGCTCTATATTTTTCAGGTTCTAAAATTTTATTAATATCTGCTTCCGTGGCTTTTCTTACTAATGCGGTTTCCCGAAATTCTAAATAGACTGGACCCCTTCTTCCTGATAAAGCAGTTTTAATAGCTTTTTGAATTGCGTGTGGAATCTCCTCTGGTTCTTCAACCTGAATTTGGGCTTTAGTTATTGGCCTCATTAATGCTATTTGATCAATTCCTCCCTGTAATATACCAGTATCTTCAAACATACGTCCAATTTGTGCTCCAATAATAAGCATAGGAATCGAATCTGCGTTGGCTGCTGCCACTGCGGGTACAAGATGAGTAACACCTGGACCAACAGTCCCAAGACAAACACCGATTTCTCCTGTAGCCCTTGCCCATACATCTGCCATATGACCTCCAGCTTGTTCATGTCTAACCATTACAGTGTCAATCCCCTCCTCTCTACCCCATCGTTCTATAGCATCAAAAATTCTTAATAATTCACCACCAACTATTCCAAAAATCTTTCTAACCCCTTCCTTCAAAAGGCATTTAACTACTAAGTCACCACCATCTAATTCTTGCTTTGACATATCTAGACCTATTATAAATAACAAAAAAAGTTTATTACAAAAAAAATTCAACAGATATGTCCATATCAGAGAGTGATTAATTCGAGGTAATACCCTAAAACTTCTTGAGTATCTAAATAATAAAATCTAACTTTTCCAACCTTTCCCGACTGAATTACATCGATTTTGTATTTATTCTTAAAATGCTTAATGAGAGTCTCAGAATCTTTAATAAATACACCTAAGTGATGTAATCCTATTTTTCCTTCTTTAAGAAATTCTGAATATAAATGATCCCCTGTAGATTCTAATAATTCAATAATTTCAAATTGTTTCCCACCAAAATGTTGCATTATCTTTTTCATTTTAAATTGTACTTCATTTCCTCTAAAATTTACATTGCTAGTTTGTTTGACAATATTAATCTTTCCCGTAAAATCAAGTAAAGCATCATAAAATTCTGCTGCTTTCTCAATATCTTTGACAAGAATACCAATATGATCGAATTTTGATAGTTTTAACTCTACCATTGTTAATATACTTAGTGTTATTTTACTATTTCAGCAAATTGCATTTTACTAACATATTTTTTTAGAGGAAAGTCCCCTTTTAATATCATTGATTTCAACTGTTCTGCTAATTTTATTGCTCCATGTCTATCTGATTGCCTTAAGACAATTGGGATATTGTTACCTTCGAAGTTTACTTCTTTTAGATCTAATTGAAATGCTTCTGGACATAAATGAGTGCAATTACCACAATTAAAGCAACGAGATCGATCGATTGCAGAGATCATGTCATTCTTTATAATAAATGCATCAGTAGGACATTTATCAATAGCTTTACATTCTTCACAATTTTTACATGCACTAAGGTTAAATTTCATTATAAAATTATTATCCCAAACATCACCATATGTCATTTCTCCTACTTTTTCACGCCCTACAAGACTTAAAATCGTTAATTTAACAAATTTATCTGATTTTATAATATTATCAAATATATTTTCATTTAGTATAGGTATAGGAACGGCTATACTACAAATAGGTTCTAACCCATAAGATGTTTTGAAGGCACCCATAAATTCTGGTTTCATTCCTTCAAATGGAGCTATAGTCATCATATTTGGTTTTTCAATATAATTACGAGTTCCAGGACCCATTAAATAACCAATATTTCCATTTACAAGCACAGGAGATCCAACTCCAAAGGATTCAAACTCCGGATCATTTTGAAAAGGATTCAATGCTCCACATCCTGAAAATGTTATTTCTGTCTTATTAGGTGAAAAAGGTAGACAAGAAAAAATAGTGTCTACTTGATGTGATTCACAATTAATCATAGCATTATAATTTTTAATCGCTTGTCTAGTCCCTACTAATTTAGCAAATTGCATATCTTTTAGTTTCATTTTTTTTTCAACAGTTTCGCCCTCAGCACTAATACCTACAATATTTACTGATTTGCCTTCAACTATATCTCTAAAAAGAGACCCACCACAGTAATTATCAATTGTTTTACTTTGGGTTGTACCATAAATAATAAGATCTACAATGCCTAAATATTCATTTGGACACGGTCCAGGAAAACCAGGTATTCCATTTATATCAACTTCAGTAAACTTTCTCAATGTTTTAGGTGGTGAAAGGCGAAATGAGAAAATACCCATAATTCCACTCATAAGTCCTTTAGTCGCTGTCGTAACAACATCTACATCTTCAAAATTAACTTTCTTACCTTCCTTAATTTGATCTAATAATTCTTGAACGGTTAATACAACAGCCGAACCATCCTCAATCTTTTTTCTGATTTCGGATAACTTTCTTTTTTTAACCACTAGAAATCATCACTTCTTCTCAAAAACTATCATTTTAAATATTTATTTATAATAAAATTTTTTTATTTATACAAATCTTAAGATAATTAATAAAGAATAAAGCAGTTCTTTTGAGGTTATAAAGTTATTGTCCTATTTTGAATCAAGATTACCAATTGATATATATAATTTGACTGAAGTACAAAAGAAATTAAAATTATGTGAAGAACTAGGAATTAAGAATGTAATAATTGAACCTAAAAAAATAAAAACGGAAATAATTTTAGAGAATAAGAAAGCAATTGAAAGAGAGACGAACTTGAATATATTTTATAGAGTAAATTTAAAATTAGACAATTTAAATGCTTATAAAAGCAGGATTAAGCATTTTAATAACTTTTCTGATATTCTTTCAATTGAATCTTTAAATAAAGAAGTCCAAATACATGCAGCGAGAGATTCCAGAGTGGATATTATTTCCTTTTCTGATCCAGAAATAATGAAAACACTTACACCAGGAGTGATTTCCCTCACAAGACAAAACAATTCATTTTTAGAATTTTCAATGGCTCCAATAATGGTAAGAAATAAGATTTACCAATCAAAAAATTTTAGAAACTTATATAGAACCATTCAGTTAGCTCTAAAATTAAAAGCTAATTGTATTATAAGCGGTAATTTTGATGACATATATGATTTTAGACATCCAAGGGCTTTAATAAGTATTTGTAATTCGCTATTAGGAATTCCTTTAGGAAAAGCTAAGAATATTTTTACTATTAATCCCAATTTATTAATAGGAAGATCAAAGAAACGTGTAGACAATAAATTTGAACCAGAAGTTAGAATATTAAGCAATGGTGATATCCCATAAGTAGAAAGGAAAGGCAAAGATATATCTTTTTTAAAATAATTACAGAAAGTAAAAAAGAAATCACTCAGAATTCTCTAATTAAATCAATTTGGCAATCGATCTGGCGATATTTTGGTTTGAAAGAGGCGAATAAAATTGGATTGTGGTTAATAGAACTAAATTTAGATGAAAATTATGGAATAATAAGATGCACACACCAAACTAAAGAAATTTTAATTTCAGCTTTAAGCCTTGTGAAAGCTGTAAATGACACAAGGGTAATATTGGTGCCAAAAAAAACCTCGGGAACAATAAAATCAATAAAAAACGCCAATAAATGGAGTAAAATAGATTAAAATAATAAAATCAAATTTCTATGAATTATGAAAGTATATAATTTAACAAGAGCGCACATTCAAGAAATCAATATCATAACTAATGCAATATTAAAAGTTTCCTTATTAGATATCAAGAATATTGAAACTTATCCTTATCTTTTGATAGTACAATCAACAATAGAGAATTCCATAAAATTATCAATTTATCCGCTAAAAAGAAACAAAATAATAAAGGTAACATTTTCAGGATTTAATTTTTCTAATCAGAATATTGATAACATCATTGGTATTCTTCAAAATTTTCAAATTATTCACACATCTGGTGCCTTAGTAATCAATGAACAACTATTTTATGAGTGTTATTTGAATTTAAGTATAAATGATATCAAATTTGTAGATTTAAAAGCTTCATTAGATAAGATTAAAAATATATTTAAAGAAGTAATAATAGAAGAAATTGGACTTAAAAAAAGCAAGTAAAACTAATCATGAAAACATGGAAAGTTTTTTTAAAATTTTCAAATGATGAAGTTAAAGAGCTTGAACTATTTGATGCTAAAGTATACTTTGGAGGATATTTAAAAATCAAAAGAAGCTATTTTAATGCTCTTCATAAAACAGTTAAAATGACTAAAAAATATTTTACTCAAAAAGCGATAGAAAAAGTAATAAGCCCTAATAACGATAATTGGACCCTAAATCCTTGGATGCTGATAATAGTAAAGGATAATGAAAAACAAAAACCTTTTTGGTTTTTCATAAAAAGAGAAAAAGATCTATCTGGAAAACTTGTTGCTATTGGTCCTAAACCATTTGCAGAATATAATGATAAAAATTTACCAGAAGCAAAAAGAGAAATAAAAAGTATAATAAATTATATTTTAGTTTATTTAAATAAATTTAATTGCAGCATTATGCTCCCAAATTTCCTTCCTTGAATTTAAACTCTTAAAATTAGATTAAACTAATAATCATTTCTTAATAATTTACTATTAATATCTAAATTATTAGTTTAAACTCTAGAAAAATCCAAAGAATAAGCAAAAAATATTAAATTAAATTTTAATTATCAATTTTAATATCAGAAAATACAGAAAATAGAATCATTTTAAATTTAATGGCTTAACGATCTTGAAGAAAAGAACTTTTAGTGTCGTTTTATGTATCGCTATGGTACTTTTAACTGTAAATTCTCTACTTTTTGTACTAGATGGATATGGAGCAAGTGAAGAAATCGATTCTAAATTTGGAGAATCACCCGTGATTGATGGTTATATCGATCTTCAGTCAGACGAATGGGACGAAGCCACAAAAAAGGAGATTTTCTTAGAGGACTTACCTATTAAATGTTGGGTCATCCAAAACGATGAAAATCTCTATATCTCTCTCCAAATAGAGTTAGAAAGTGGGTATCATAATATCACTGAATTTATTGGACTTATTATTTCAAATAGTTCTTCTGAGAATAAAGAAAATTTTAAAGATGCCAAAATTATACAATTTTCCAATATTTCAGCAAACCAGTTCACTTATTTTGATTATTATATAAACAATAGCGTATTTTCAATAGATAATGAAAACAATGGGAACGGAGTTGCAAAGATGGAAGGACATACTTCAGTTTATGAGTTTTCCATTCCTATTAAAAATGATACGAATAGTGGAGAGGATGTAGCCTTGAATTTTGGTGATAGTTATGCCTTTAACATAACATATGGAGATACTACATCATATCCAAATGGGATTAAAAAGAGTACTATAGTTCTGATTAATCTAGAATCAGTCCCATCTTCACTACCAACACTTTCCAATGTTTTTTTATATGCATCATGTATAGTAATATTTAGCGTTTTAGGGATTCTATATGGATTTTATATTTATAAACTATTTAAATTAAAAGAAAAAATTCAGAGAATAAAAAGATAAAATGTCAAAAATACCAAAACAAAAGGAAAATGAGAAAAAATTAAAAAAAAAGCCCCAATCTGATGAAAATTTTGCTTTTAGATCAGTAATTGTTTCAGCAATTTTTGGGGGTATCTTTTTGATTATATCTCTATTCTTTAACACTGAGATAATAACCATTTTCTTGAATAGAGGTACTTTTTGGACCTTTATTGATATATTAATTAAAGTAATAACTATACTGTTATTTTTTCTATTTATGATAACTAGTATAGGAAATTACAAAGAATTAATTGGTAAACCATTAAATTGGAAAGAATTATTATTAGTTTTTCTATTTTCTATAGGACAAACAATCTTAAATGTTTGGGTTTTTATTTTCACTCTTTTTGGACTAGTATTATTATTAATATATTTATATATAATCCAAGAGTTTTAAAACAGGATTTTTTATTAATTAGAAAATGAGCTCAGGATTAATTTATATTGGGCATAGAGGTACTAGAACTAGTTATGATGAAAACACAATAGAAGCCTTTAAAAAAGCAATAGAATTTGGAGCGAATTTTATTGAATTTGATGTTAGAAAGACTAAAGACGGAAAATTCGTAATAATTCATGATTCTTCATTAGATAGAACAACAAATGGCTCAGGGTTAATAAAAAATTATAATTATGATGAAATCGAAAAATATAGAACTAAAAATCATAATTGCGTGGTTCCCCTCCTTTCAAAAGTATTAGAGGCGTTAAAAGGAAA
>JBHLRA010000012.1:9029-12237 GCA_048883045.1 Candidatus Thorarchaeota archaeon
TTAATTCTTTTTCACAATTTCTAAGAAAATAAGATTTCACCTCTTTTGCTAGCTTACCCTTTGTTAATCCGTTTGATTTTGATGGTACAATATCTAATGTTATTTTTGCTTGCTTTTTTATCGTAACCTTTGGACCAGAAATGATTGTGGGATAATATATTTTTTGATTCTCCGAAAAATCTGCTTTTATTTCAATCATTTTCAATCCAATTGTCAATTGTGTTTTTGCATTTTTAATAAAATTCTTTTTACCAGATATTATAAAAGATCCTTTTGGTAGAAACTCACCCGAAGGTGGACTTTTTGAAATTTGATTTGGTTGTATATAAAAAACCTCAATAACACCCCAGTTTTCCTTCCATGCTCTTGAATAACTAGCTACAAAATCCGCAGCTTCATGAATAGTGTTCATAGGAATTATTTTATCGTTTAAATTTTTAATAACAACTAATGGGGAACCGGGAAAAACAGTGTGAAAAACTAAATCTTTTGGATCTATATGATTTTTAAAAATACTTTCATTGGAACTAGCGTCTCTCCCTCCTACAATTAAAAATCCATCAGAGGATAGAAACCATCGAAATTTCTCATACCATTTTTTCTTTGGCTTTTTGATAAGAAAATCAATTTCTGTTTCAATTGAATCTTTTTCAAGTTTTAATTTTTTAATTTTCTCTTTAGTTTTTTCAATCGCAGTTATTGTCCCCTGTATTTTTTTCTCAGCTTTTTTTCCCTTGGAATATATATCATTAGCATTTTGTCCAATGCTTTTCTTTAAATCAATATAAACCTCATAATTGTTCATTTTGATTAATAATTGATTTGTCGAGGGAATTACTCTTTCGTAGAATTCAGTTCCATTTAAATTTTCTAATTTTGCCGTTTGAAGTTTATTATTAATTGCTTCCCAATGATAACCTTTGTTCTTAGCATCTAATATGACTGAATATAATTTCTCTAATGAATTTAAATTAGCATATATTAAATCTCCTATTTTATAGTGCTTTTTCTTTTTTTCTTTGAGCTCTTCAAGATATGCTTCTTGATTAAGTAATATTTTTTCTTGAGCTTTAATTCGATCATTAATTCCTTGGTCTTTGGGAATCTTTAAAGCTTCAGAGTCGGTTTTTGAATAGAATTCATCAACAGCTTCATTAAATGAAGGGAAAGTTTTTTTATCATAGTCTTTTAGAATTTCGAGTTCAAAAGGAAGTACAAACAATTGATTCCCTTGTTGATTATAAACAATATGTGCCTTGATTTTTCCAAATAAGAGCTGATTTCTTAATTTTTTAAAAGATTCATATAAATTTTGGAAATCTTCATCAATTAAATCTTTTCCGAGAAGATCTTTCTTGACATTTCCCCTATAGCATATCTCTTCGCTATATAAACCAGCAATATGTATATTTCGAGAGAGATCTCTAACAATCTCTGCATCAGAATTTCTAAATAAATCTATAAATTCTTCTTTATTTATTGTAAGAAAATTCTTTCCTTGAGATTTAGGGAAAAAATACTCCTTTTGAGCAAGGATATCTCGATCTCTAAATTTTCTATATTTTTTAGCAACAATTATATAATTCTCTTCATCTAATAACAGGAAATTTCCTTTATTAAATAATTCAATTACAAATTTCCAAGGCTTATCTCCTTTATTACTTAATTCAATTATGATAACTCTATCGAATTGGTGTTGAGATATCTTTAATATCCTGCGATTTTTTAAGAGTTTCCTTAGTGAACTAATATATTGAGTAGGATAATTAGGGATAGGATAATCATATTCGGTTAAATTTATTCTTGAGTCTTTTTTGATAATTAAATTTTTCTTTTCCAGATTTTTTTTGATTTTAATTATCAATAAATCTTCAATTTCATATATATTTAAGATTGTACTATTTATTAATACAGAATCTAATTCCTTGACAATAGCAAACACATCAAAATTAGAAAATTCTTTTACGGCTTTAATCATTTTATGTTTTAATCTCACTTTATCAATATTATATAATGATTTTTATAATAAATAATATTTATAATAGTAATTATGGGGAAACGCAAGAAGGTAGATATTAAAAAAAGAAGACAAAGATTAATAAGAGAGAAGAAGAAAGAACTAGAGAAAAAGGAAATTCAGCTTGAAAAAAGACCATTAAAAACTTTGGATCTTCGTTTAGAAAAGGAAACAAAGCTATATTGGGTTCGTGCTGTTACTGGAGCACTAAGTGCAATAGTAGGAAGAATAATATTTGGTTTAATTGGATGGTTCTTACTTCTATGGATGCTTATTTGGTGGTTTGTATTCCCTTTTGTAGTAAGTTCACTGATTTATAAATATGAATATGATAAGGAAGATTGGAATTGGAAAAACATCATTCTTCCGGGCATTGGTATTTTTTTCCTCTTATTTATGATTTGTGGCGTTTTTCTTCATACGATTCTTAGATTTATTCCGGGATTCTCTTCAATTCTAGAGTTATTTTTATGAGGTTAAATCCATCATCCTCATAATTGCAGGCTTTGTTTTATTTTCTTTTCCTTCTTTTCTTTTGATGTAAATACTATTGCTTCTAAATTATAAATACGTTCACAATAAATGCATTGTATTTTCAAAGGTTTTTCTTCTAAAACAAGAAATTCAGTGTCAATAGGTTCCTTTTCTGAATTTGAAATACATGTCTCATTGACACATAAGATTAATTTTTTTATTGTTTTTGGAAGTTCTACTTTTTTTTTTTCAATTACTTTATAATTCTCTATTAAAGAGATTGTAGCATTAGGGGAAAGAATAGATATTTGTTGCATTTGAGTCTCATTCAAAAAAACATTCTCAATTTTAATAATATCCTTGGTTTTATACTTTTTAGATGAAACATTGACTCCAATGGTCATTAGATTTTTGGATTCATCGATTCCTGTAAGATTAAGGATCGTTAAGGCATATCCCGCATCTATATGATCAATAACGGTACCTTTAGAAATTTTATCAATTTTTAATTTTTCTTCTAACATTTCCATAAAAAAAAATACCTTAATTGAAAAAATTTGTGAAAATTTCAAATTAACACAAATCATTTCAAAGTAATGGAATTGAAATAAAAAATAATATTGTTGATAAAGAGAAATTGAAAGACAAATTATCATCAATCTCTAAATCTAAATAATCTAATAATCCAATTATCAATGAGCCTACTAAAGGAATTAA
>JBHLRA010000012.1:12337-31460 GCA_048883045.1 Candidatus Thorarchaeota archaeon
ATTTGATTAACAGGTTTTAAAGGATAATTTTCAGGGTTTAATATTCTGACAAAATCAGCAGTTAATAATCCTAATAGTGAAATACCCACTAAAAATACCACTAAATTTTGTGTAAAGACCATAATATCTCCTCCAATATGGAATAAATCTGAAATGAAATTTGGTATGTATTCAAAAATATATACGAAGAAATTTTGAATTAAAAATCCAAGAGTAAAATAAAAGAGTACTATCCCTAAAACTACTAAATGTGTTAACTTTCTATATATATCATACTTAAGAGGAAGTTCCGTATAATGTTTTGGTTCGTATTTTTCAATATCTTTGTTTTTATTTCTAATTCTGTGCTTCTCTCGGGAGATAAAGAGATAAAATAGTGGAAGATATAATCCAATAAACCCAATCATTAAAAAATTAAATGGAAAAACTAAAATTTCTTTTTGGAGGTTGTTTATGATTTTTGTTAGAATTAGATTTATTGTTATTGATGTTATTAAAACTAACCCGTTAGCGAAATTATTGATAAATGCAGCTTTTTCATTATTTTTTTTTGCTAAATAAGTAATATAGAAAAGTAAGAGTCCGTAGATATACAGAGTGCCAATAATTATTATCGAAATAATATTCAATAATGACCAAACTCAAGAAATTTTAATATTTAAAGGTTTTATTTTTTTTAACCTTTTCTTCATGAGAGTTAGAATATTGTTAATAAAAAGCTTATTCAAACTTCTTTGATATTTTGAATTCATAATTATTAGAATTTAATTAGTAAAATGAAAAATAAATTATTATAAAGAGAACTAACGACCTTCAAAAATTTTATAGAGATTTTTTGCAGCAATTCTCATAACTTTTACCGTCTTCATTAGTGTATCAATTATAGTTCCAGCACATACTATCACCAATCTACCAGCGTTAGTTATAACAATATAACCATTTTCTGCTCGTACGATAATCTCACTTAAATCTTCTTGGAATAATGTTTGAATTGTTGATTTCCCTGTCATTAATAATGCACTTGCAAGTCCACAGAATTGGTCTCCATCGACATGATAATGTGGTAAAGCAGAGAAAGCTATTTGATATCCTTCAAAACTTACAAGAGCAATTGCTTCAATATCTGCATTAGAAGTAATGAATGTAATTTGAGGACTTATTTTTTCGATATCATCTTGATTGATTCCTAAATCAGACCCAAATTGAATAAGTCTACACCTTTGGTGCTTTTAGATTTAATAATTATTATTATAAATATAATAATTTTTTTCTTATTATATTTTTATTTTTAGTATTAGAAATTTAATTAAAGGTATAATTAAATTCTCAAATAAGAATTGATTTTACAATGAAAAAAGGAATGTTTTTAGTGGCTTCTTATTCGATAATACTAGCTCCACTAAAATATTTTTATTCGAGTACTTTATTTACTATTTAAAAGTAAATTTTAATATTTAACCATCTTAACAATATTTAAAATAACGACTGAATTTTTTTAAGGGTAGAGCATAAAAAAATTGTATGAATTATAAATTTGAAAAAAGGTAATTGTTAAGAAAATCAGATTATGATAACAACAAGAGAATCCATAGGTTATCAATATTCATTAATTTTTGGGTATTTATCACCAAATGATGTTATTGTTGGAGATGTAATTGGTCCAGGAAGACTTACTAAAAAGAAAGTAAATGAACTCTCGCAAGAAGTTATTAAATATCTCATGATGTATAATGCGATTTTAAGAGACTACGCCGGAGCTGAAGTATATAGCATTGAATTTGAATTATATAATTTTGATGAAAAAAGTGCTCAGTTAAATATTTACCCTCAATCAATGATCTTTTTACCAGGTAAGCATAAAGATTGTGAAAGTCTATTATTAGCTTTAAAACCTGAAACTGGAATTTTAAATATACACAAATCAAGAGAATCACTGGATAATATAAGTAAGTTATTTTTTGAGGTTGAAGAATTTTCTGAACGCCCAGAATTGAGTAAAGATAATAAACAGCAATTATACAACAAATTTGCTTCAAGGTTCAATAAAAAGCTTTATGGAGAACTAGTTGAGGACAAATGGAATAAGAAATTAATAGGATTGAGTAAAACTCTTCCAACAGAAAAAGAAATGTTGACAACATATGGTAGGGTGCTCTCTAATGTAAAAGTTTTATGGTATAAAAAACCTATAGAGATTAAATTCATTAATCCAAAATTTCAAAAGATTAAAACTCCTTTTGATGGCCAACAAGCAATAGAACATCTTAAATTTTCAATATCTGAACCTAGCGCTAATTTTATTGTAGAAAAGACATTAAATTTGGGTACTAATCTCATTAACTTGGCAAATACTGGAACTATAGATGAATCTCAAGATGGAATAATACACTTTATCATTAATTATATTAATGATAAGATAGATAAATATAAGGAACTTCATACAGTAGATTGGTTAATTTCCAACCTAAATAGAGAATTTGTTGGATTACAGGGATTTTTTAATAAATTCTTAGAATATTCTAGAAAATTCCTCAGCACGGGAGAAATGGGAGATTTAAATGAACTATTAACTAAATTTGAACATTTTATACTAAACAAAGGAAAATTAGAAAATGAAAATTTCGAGAATATATGGAAGATTGCTAAATCTTTTATTGAATTATCAATAACTCAAAAAGAAAATTTAAGAATAATAGAATTAAGTTCAGTGTTCAATTACTTTGCGGAGTTTCTAAATAGTAGTTTTAATATCATAAAGAAATCACTCCCAAGATATCTTTCATATCGCCGATTAAAAACTTTAACTATAAATTTAATAGAAAACTTAAATCAAAAGTTCAATCATGAGCAAAAACCAGCAAAAGATCTGGGTCAAAGATTGATTAACAAGTTTAAAGCATATATTTTTAATCAAATTGAAACGCATTCAATTCTACTTAGAAAAAATCTTAAATTTGATGAAAGAGAGATTATTCAGGAATTTAAAACCTTAATTAATAATAATATCGATGTTTTTTTTGATGATATAGCTCTAAAAATAGACGATATAATCTCTTTTACTGAAATCCAAATGGAAAATAATTTAGATAAAATAAAAGATCACATAGAGAAATTTAAAAAATTCTCAAGTGAATTAAATTATTTATTAAGCTATGTTCTACGGCACTCTACAATTACTCGATATATTAAAGAAGAACCTGACGCAGAAATAAGTGATCCTGTAACTTTTGCAAATAGATTTCATAGATTTTTAGAAAAGAGAATAGGAGGTATAAATCTTGAATGGAAATTCTACATTTTGGATTGGATTAAAGAATACTCTAAGCAATATCTGAAACCAGAAGAACATAGAATTTGGACCTTAACGGAAGTATATGAAGATTTTATTGAATACTTTGAAGATAGAGAATCAAATGAACAAGATATTAAAAGATTCTCATATTTCCTAGATAATTACATAGCAAGATTAACGAATCCTGAGGAAAGAAATCTCTTACTTGAATTTTATAAAAATTATGAACTTAGTCTTGGTATTAATATTGAATTTCCGAAATATGTTAAAAATAAAGTTAAAAGTGAATTAAATGACCTAAATCCCCAATTAGAGAATATTTTACCCTCAAAATTTTTTAGTCTTGGAACAGATGAGACATTTTATAATTATATTAGAAATAATGAATTAAAATACTTTTCTAAATTAATACCACGACCAATTACAGTTATCTTAAAACATGTTTTAACAAATGAAGAAAAAGAATTGTTTAAGGGTGACCTCTTTCATTTAATTGATTTTAAATTTTGGCATAATAATGTCAGATTCGAATTATCAGATAATTTTAAAGAAGTTTATAGAGAATGGGTGAGAGATTTGTGATAAGTGGAGTTAAAAGAAAAACAACTGCAGTTGAAAGTTCACTTAGATTCTTCCAAACTGTAGATTTAATAATTTCTCATTTCAAAAGGGAAGCTGACAGAAATAAAATATTTGAGCTTATAGGTAAAAAAACTAGTTTTAGTGATTTGTTGACTGCTACTGGTACCATACATATTTACCATAGTCTAGGAATTAGAGTCCAAAAACTGTCAGATACAGGAAAATTTACATTTGACTCGACTAAAAATTTAGAACTTTCAGAAAAGAAGGTCATTATTGAAGAAATTGATATTTTATTAAAGAATTCATTGAATTTAGAAGTCAATCTTCTAAATAAGATAATAGAATTAGAGAATAATATAATTTCTTTTTTAATTGAAGAAAGAAAGAAAGAACTCCAAGATTTTCAAAAAGAGAAAATGATAAAAAATATTGAGGCTAAAATTGAGCACGAATTACAAGAAATCATCCTGAATTATCCACAATTCTACTTTTATGATTTTATAAGTGATTTAATTGGTCTAAGTAATGAAGTTAAAAAAGATATTTTGGATGAATCAGCTGCTTTTAAAGAAATTTCAGTTGATTTAGAGAAAAAGTTAGAATTAGAAGAAAAAGAAGACAAATTTATTGAATTAGCAACACTCAACCGATCTATTGATAAAATACGTACTGATTTTGAATTTAAATCATACAAAGAATTGCAAACTGAAGCAATGCCAGTAAGAATGATAAAAAGAAAAATATTAGATTATAATTTCAATCGTTTTCCCATTTCAATTCCAGGATTGAATGTAATATTAGAAGCAAACAATCTTAAAAAGGAATTAATTTATAAAATTGAAAATGCTCTTAAGGAAGAAATTGATTATGAACAGTTTGAGTCAAAAATTCTTAGTTTTTTAAAATTGGCACTAATACAAAAGCTCAAGAGGAATCCTAATGATTTTATCTATTTTTTACAAGGAATAAATGAATGCGGATTTAACGATATAATTTATATGTTACAAAAATATGGGGTTTACAATATTTCACATCTCTTTAACGTAGATGAAGATCTGGCAGAAAAAGTAAAAACAAGCATGGTCCGATATAATATACAAAAGCTAGATATCGTGTCTCTAAACGATGCTAAATCAAATTTAATCTATTTAACAAAAAAAGCTATATCCGAGAAGAATGTGGAATTTATCAGGGATGTATTAGAAAAATCTAAGGATATCTCTGAATTTGAACTGTTAACTATACTAGACCAAGAGATTAACAATTATCCAGATTTATCAAAATTTATTGAAGAAAAAACAGGTAATACAATTAATAATTTGAGACAATATATTCGAAAAAAACAAGCTATAGATAAAGTGTTTTTAAATGAATTAAAATTAAAAAGTTATTCTCATTTACTATTTATTTTAGAATTTGAAGATATAATTAATGAAATTTCGAAAGATATTTTCTTTTATATCCTTTCCAAAATATTAAGGCAGCTTAGTAGAATAATTGAAGCTTATCTTAAGGTTTCTAATGACAGATCATTATTCTTATTAGCTTTAAAGAAAATGAATGGTACAACAGATTCAGAAGAATGGGTTAAAATAAAACTCGAAGAATTGATAATAAAGCGGATAAACAAACGACAAGAAGAATTGGTTATAGTTTTTAATGCATCAAATCAACCTTTCCTAGTTAATGGATTTATTTTAGCAAGATTATTGGAAAAATCTTTAAAAGAATCGATTTTTGACTTAAAGAATAATGAAAGCCCAATTTATATGGATATTATCTCATTAAAATTGAAAACAGACATTATTTCTCCTATTTCATATTGTATAGGATATGATATAATTAAGAGAATTGAAAAATTTGAAAAAAGTCGAAAGTTAGAAGTTGAACACATAATTGAGCTAAAGGAGAAAGAAAAAGAGGAGAAATCTAAAAAAATCCGTGAAGTACAAGAATTAAGTACATTAAATTGGATTGAACGGAGAATTACAAGTTCTATGATGCGAATTAATAGTCCTGGAATTAATCCAAATCAGTTATACTGGCAAGAAAAAGATAGTAAAATTGCTACAGATAATATTAAGCTTCACAGTGAATTAAAGGGAGACCCAATTGAACTAATGATTGAATTTTTCAGATTTGCTATAGAAAAAATAAGAAATTTTACATCAGAAATTAAACTACCTGATAACGAAAAAATTAAGGGAATGGTTAATGAAATTATTGAAAAAGTATTAATGAAAAGACTTGGTAGAAGTCCATCTGAAGAAGAAAGAAATAAGATCTTAAATGGAGAAAGGTATGAAATTGGAAACCAAATAGCAGGTAAAATTGGACGATTTTTAGATAAAGCATTATATACTAAATTCAAAAGTAGGCATTAAAATCTGTGGTTAGAATAAATTCATTTTTGCTACCCATTTATTTTATCAGTCCAGTTTTATGCCTTAACACTTTTCAAGAAATGATAAAGATATTAAAATAATCATTATTTAATTTATTTAAAGTATAATTAGAAAATCGGGAGTTTTTTCTAATGGTTTCAATATTTTCATGGATCAAGAAAGAAATAATTTACATCAAAGACTCTTTTATTGAAATTATTAAAGGAATAATCCTTGTAGCTTTAATATCTTCAGGTTTAGTGTTTGCTGTATTCCTCCAATATTTAGGTTACAATGGTACAATAATTACATTCTTTGGACTTATTTCAGAGTTTATTGCTTTAATTTTATGTTATTTCTTATTTCGGAAATATTTAAAAACAGAGGAAAAAAGTCAGGTATCAACACAAAAAGGTAAAAGTATTTAATTTATTAGAAGGATATAAAATTTTCCCATGGTCTATCATTAATTCGTTGAGAGATTAAAAAATCCTTTACTTCTTCTACTAATATCCTTGGTTCATACTCCCAAGAACTCTTTTTATTAAAAGAAATACATTTAATTTTTTTAATATTAAGTTTGGATTTAACTAAAAAGCCATATATAGCAACCTGTGGGAGAGAAAGAAGAAAATTACCTTCAGGTTTGTAATCAATCACTTTGACAATATCATTTTCAATTTGTATCAAATCAATATGACCAGTAATTACTTTATTTTCTTTTTTCCTCCAGATTGGAACCTCTATAGCAACAGAATCTTTATCTTTGATTAAAATATTTTTTAAAATAGGATCATGTCCGGGGATATTCCCAAAATTATTCTTTTGATATATATCAAAAACTTTTTGAGCATATTGAGATAATTTTGAATTTGAATCATTATATCGAATTTTCCCCGATCTAATCAGATTTTTACTAATACTTCTAATAAAAGCAGTTTTGAGTCCTTTTATTTTAAATTGAGATACTCTTGGAAAATCTCTTGTATTAAATAGAGTATTAGGAATTAATCCCTCATAAACTTTTTTAAAATGGTTCTTGAGTCTATCTAATTCATCCCGGTTAGAAATTATTTGAGAATATTTACTTTTATGATGTTCTTTGTTCCAATTAAAGGAATAAGGAATATTTTGATGTATAAAAGTTTTAATTTTAAGATTAAACAATGTTAATACTCGATTTTCTTTTAATAATCGTAAAGGATATAATTTATATAAATCCTAAGTATAATTAAAGGATTTCACTTATTAAAAAGAATATGTTAACAAATTATTAAATTATAATTAAAAATTGACTAAATTTACTCGATATGAAATAAATTCAAGGTAATTGCAATATATCCTATTATAATTGAAAAAGTTTAGTATTTTCTTCTAAAAATCTATAGATTTTCTCATAAAATTTTCTATGGAATTCTGCTTATTTAGATTTAAATCTATAGAATTCTTTTTAAACATTAGAGAATTATTTTTAAAATTTAAGTTATTTTGAATTTTAATTTATTTTAAGAAATATATTACAAAACATTCTATATTTATGGAGCAGAATAATAAAGAACATAAACCTAATAAGAATATTAAAATTGAAAATAAAGAAAGACTAACAGTTTCCTATAATAAGAAAGACTTTTTCAAACATTTTCCTTACTTGAGAAAGGAAATGTCTGACCAAACGAAATCAATAAAGATCGACACATTACAAGATCAAATTGAATGGGATCATAAAGAGGAATCTCATAAATCGAAAGGTTGTTACCCAAATGAATTATACAATCCAGGAGCGATTGATTTTATTAGAAGATGTACAAAGAAAGAAGATGCAATTAGTATATTGGACTATCTAATAAAAAGAAAAGAAATTTCTGAGGAAGAATATAACTCCTATAAATATGCAGTTTCAGAAGAAGGCGGATTGGAGCGTTTAATTAATGAAAGTGGTGGTTTAAAACGACCAGGATACTATATGAGAAAGTATTATAAAAAGGAGATAAAAAATCAAAAATTAAATAATAATGAGGATTAGCATCATTTGACAGATGATGACCTTATGACAAAGCTAGCTACTTGCTCGGTAGCGATGACATTGTCGCCCCAAACTGATGTCTTTATTTATTAAAATCTATTAATATAGACTTTTTCTAAAAAAAATTCCCTTCTCTGTTAAAAAATATTCATCATTATTTTTTTTTATAAGACCTAAATCGATTAGAACAGGAATTCTTCCATTTATACAAGAGATTGGTATACCAGAAAATAATTTAATTGTTTCAAAATTTTTTGCTCCATTATGGATTGCTACCAATATTTCAATCCCCATAAAACCCAAAAGATTTTTTAAATCTAATAGAGTTTCTTCTTTTTTAGGCATTATAAATTATTAATTTAATCGTTTTAATAAAGACGAAGTTTAATTATATTAACAGTGCTTAATTTAATAATTATTATTTTCTGGTAGTTTTCTTTTTTTTAATATTTCTTTTTTCTGTATTTTTTGAAGCAGCTTCATTTTTCTCGATTGATGTAGTTATTTTTTCATCATTAAAGCTTTCACCTTTATCATCTTTGGTAGAATATTTATCTGCTACTATAGGCTCAGATTCTTTTGGTAAAAGTTTCCTCATCCATTCTGGAAATGCGGTTGTAATCTGTAGATTTGTTTTTAAAACTATATAGGTTTCTCCGTTATAATCTAATTCTTCAATAACGTCATATTTCTTCAAAAACTCAATATTCTCCATTAAAGAATCCAAAGATTTCTTTGAGACTAATTTAGGTAATTTATCTTTTGAAATCAAACCATTTCTCAATTCTGAAAGAACATTATATTTTTTTGAGTCTGCCATAATTTTAAACAAAGTAAATGCATCTTCTCTTAATTCAATTTTATTTTTCTTTTCATATTCACTATAATATTCTTGAACTTTAGGAAGTAGTAATTCTATAAGTTCTGGTTTATCATCGATGTATTCTATTACACTATCTGGAGGGATCCTTTCAGCATTTACTTCTTTTAATAAAAGAATATATTTCTCTACTAAACCTATTTGATTAATAAAAATAAATTGTTTCTCTACCAAAGTATTGATGGTTTCATCGAAGTTCTTTTCTGGAAATTCCTCACTATACCATTCTCTTAACCATTCTAATGGTATTGGGCCTTTAGATAACTTTTCTAAAGTTTGGAAAACATGTTTATCGTTTAATAAAATTGCGATTTTCTCTTCTTCAGTTTTTTCTCTCGTATCCTCTATTATTACCCAATATAAGTTGTTTACCCATGCTTCTATTAAAGCTTCATTTTTTCTAATATTCTCTTGATCCTCTTCATCAAAATTATTAATATCATTTATATAAAAAGCCATAAAAATTTCTTCATTTGATTGTAATCGTTCTGAGAATTCTGTACATAGCATTGCAATTTTTTCTTCAATATCGAGAGGAATCTGTTGATCAAGAATTATTGAAACCATTAACATTTCCTGATTTCCTCGAGCCCAATCTGAATGAATCTCAAAGTAATAATTCATTGATTTCAGATTTTCAAAAGAATGAGTAAAAAAACCTTCACTGAATTGCTGATCCATAATATTAGCTACTTTACTCGACAATTCCTTTTCTAACATATTCTTAGGATAAGAATAAAACACTAATGGACCAATTTTGCGATGAAAATATGATAAAGCAACGATGGTTTTCAATTAATAAATCTCCATTACGATTTATTTATTAGATAACAAGAACAGCTCTTTTTTTCTGTTTAACCTAAAATAAATTAATATTGATGAACATATATTATTAAAGATAAATAAATTTATCTTAACTTAACCTCTAATATCTTAGAAAAACTATTGTTAACAATCAATTTGAATTATTTTAATAAATTAATAATAAAATTGGAATCTAATTATGTCTCCCATAAAATTAATTGGATTTGATTTAGACGATTGTCTTTTTGATTCTACAGGATTATCCGACAGAGCTAGAATTAAGGGAATTGATGCGATGATTAATATGGGTTTGAAAATAGACAAAAAGAAGGCCATTCGAATGTTGAATGAAATAGTAAATGAATATGGTTCAAATTCTTCTAAACATTATAATCATCTTCTTAGGCGATTGAACCAGATGGAGGAAAACGTTGAATTCATTTCATATAACGATCGATACAAATACATTGCTGCTGCTGTTATGGCATATCATGAAGAAAAAGTCAATTCAATAATACTATATGATGATGTTGAGAATACATTAAATAAGTTGAAAGAATTATCTATAAAAACAGCAATTATAACAGATGGAATCCCAATAAAGCAATATGAAAAGATCCTAAGGCTTAATATTGATAAATTGATTGATTTAGTAGTTATTTCCGATGAAATTGGAATTAAAAAACCTAATCCGGAGTTATTTAGCTACTGTTTAAAAAAATTTAAAGTCAAAGGTGAAGAAACTATTTACGTGGGGGACCGTATTGATAAAGATATAGTACCTGCTAATTTAAACAATATTTATAGCGTTTATCTTCACCGAGGAGGCAAATACGATAATTATAAGCCAAATTTAAAAGTTCAAGAGAATAATAAACCGAATTACGAGATCTCCAACTTAAGTAATATTTTTAATATAATCGATGAGATAAACAAAATGAAACCTTAAGTAATCAATAAAATGAGAGTTGCATGTATTCAACCTAAAATTTCTAACACTCGAAATAAATGTTTCAATGAAATTGAGCAAATTTTAAAACAATTATTAGAAGAACATAATAAATGTGATATAATATGCTTACCTGAAAGATGGGTTCCTTTTAGTAGAGATTTTACTCAAAATATTCAAGAACAAAGAGGACATGATTATAATTTTATTAAAACTCTCGCAAAAGATTATAATATTAAAATTTTGTCAGGAGCAATTTGGGAAAAAAGAAATTATTCAAAAAAACCAATGATAACCTGCTATTATTTTGATGAAAATGGTGATGAAATTGGTAAGCAAGAAAAAATTCATTTATATGCTTATGAACGTGAATATTTTGAGTCGGGAAAAGAATTAAATTTATTTAAATATGATAATTCCCATTTATTTTCAGTTCTTATATGCTTTGATATGGCCTTTTTTGAAACACCTCGATTGGCTGTTGAAAACGGGGCAGACATATTGTTTTCCCCTACCCAAATAAGAGAAGATGGAATGGAAAATTGGGACATTTATCTAAAAGCACGTGCTCTTGAGAATAGAGTACCCATCGTAGCATGTAATGCTTATGGTGCGTATATGAAAAGAAAATTTCTAGGAAATAGCAAAATCATTTCTTTCCATGAAGGTAAAATATCTCCATCAAAATTAAAAATTGTTGAGGGGCCAATAGATTCTAGTGGTTTTGTTTTCGATGTAATTGATTTATATTTTCCATCTAAATTAAGGAAAATTCGTCTTAAAGAACAAATTGATAAAAACAAAATTAAAGTTAAAACAATTAATAAATAAAAAATCAATTTGTAATTTGTTATGAATAGTTCAACTGAATTAAAAAAAATCCTTTTCTGTGGTTTAGAAAGTGGTGGAAAGACCTCAATCTTGCTATTACTAGATAAAAAATTTAGTTTATTGCCTACAGTTAAACCAACTATTAAAGCAAAAAGAACATTTTATACAAACTCATTATTAGGAACCTCAATAGTTCGATGGGATTTAGGTGGTCAAAAAGGTTACAGAAAAATATATTTGGGCAATAAAAGCAAATATTTTACTGACATGCAATCAATATTTTTTGTCATTGATATACAAGCGCCAAAAAAATTTGAAGAAGCTCTAACATATCTTAAAGATATCATTAATATAACCTCAGATTCGCATCCTGAAAATTTTCAGTTATTGATACTACTTCATAAATACGATCCAGATGTTAAAAAAACAACAACAACTCAAATCCACATAAATTATCTCGAAAATCAAATACTGCCTGCTGTTAAAGACATCAAGTTTTCTATTCATAGAACTTCAATATATGATGAACCAAGTCTATTGAAAGCTTTTTCTGATGGCGTTTTTTATGCAACACATAAATCAAAAATGTTTGAATCCTTATTAAAAGAATACATGGGTAAAACATACAATAGTTCTATGCTCCTACTAGATCAAAATTGCTTTATAATCGCTAGCAGGACCACGGATGATAGCTACCAGAAAATATGTGAAGCAATCGCTCCAAGATTAACTCAAGCGTTAGAAAAGCTAGAGGAATGGGATATAAAAACAATAGATATAGTTACAAACATAGAATTTCCAGAGAAACAATCGAAGGATCAAAAAGAAGGAATAATCTTCTTAAGAAAACTAGATATTAGTAATACAAGATTTTATCTAATCGCACTGTGTTTGAATAAAAATGTGAAGACTAAATCATATGAATATCTTCCACTGTTAGCTGATAATTTAAAAAATTTATTAGAGAGTTTTGATTAAAAAATAACCATAAATTAAGATTTCTAAGTTTTCCATTAGATCTTTTGATGATTTTAACCTAAAATTGCAGGTATAAAATCTTCTTTTTTAAAAAAATGATAGTTTAATTTTACTTTTAATCACCTCTCTGTGGGTGGGGTTTAAATACTTGTGATTAAAATAAACTTAAATAAAGGTTTAAAATATGATTGCAAAATCCAATATTAATATTAATTATGTAGGCCCTAAAGCTCTTTTTGACCCTAATTATATACCCCCCATTTTGTTGCATAGAAAAAAAGAAGAAAATTCTCTCTTTTCGATTTTAAATGATTCGATTTCTGATGAATTTAATCTAAATATACTCTATCAAGGAATTAATGGCATTGGAAAGAAAGTAATAGTAAACAAAGTATTAACTGACCTTCTAAATCAAAACAAAGATTTCATTAAAATTGATAAAATTTGTATAGATTGTAAAGAAAAAAATCCGGAAGAAATAATTTTTTTATTGCTAAGTGAAATAAATGGATTATCAAATCTTAACTTAGATTTTCGATCTTTACTTAATTCAGAGATACCAAAGCTATGGAATACATTTAAATTCATTTGTAGTAGAACTAATTCTCATTTATTCATTTTATTTAATAATATTGAATATTTAGAACCTGAAATTTTCAATAAATTCCTACAATTTGGCAAAGAGTCAAATATAACTTTAATATCGACTTTAAATAAAATTATACGCCCTGGAACAATGGAATTATTCTCTGAATTTGATTTAAAAAAAAAAATAGATTTTTTTAACTATCAAGAACTTTATTCTATTCTTAAACAAAGAATGCAATTAAGTTTCTCCCATGAAATTGATAGAAACCTCATTAGATATATAACAGATTTAATCTGTGAACAATATGTACCAGTTCCCGGTAAAGGAATCGAAATAATTCGAGATTTATATCCGATATTAAAGACTAAAAATAATATAGATAATTTTGAAATATTAGATATTTGTCAAAATGAATTTGATACTCTGCAAATTTCTGATGAGTTTAATATGATTAATTATCTTTCTGATGAAGATATTTTAACAGTAATATTTTTAGATAATTTTTCAAATTATTTTGCCAGATCAAAGAGATATTATATTTCTTTAAAAGAATTACATGAATTATATGAAATTTCTTGTGAGACTTTGGAATATGAAAAAGAATTCAATGAATTTCGTAGAATAACCAACGAGTTTTTGAATATTGGAATTATTAAACCATCAAAAAGAACTTTCCATAAAAAAGGTATTTATCAGAGTTTTAATAATGTAAATTATGATTCTTTCTTTATAATGATGAATCCTAAACAAATAAAGGTAATTATTGATGCTATTTTTAACCAATGTTAAATAATTTTAAAATTCAAACATTTTTTTTTAAATTTAAGAAAAAAAATCAATTCAAAACGATTCTAAAAATCAGAAAATGTAAAATAGATTTTTTTAATAATTTGTCTTATATATTTATAGGTATAATACCACTATTTTTTTAATAATAAAGAGTAGTAATGGAGATAAATTTTGACATATATTAAAAAAATTTCTATGAGTGGTTTCAAATCTTTTGGAGATCGAACAGTTACCATCAGACTTTCAAGTGGATTCACATGTATTGTAGGACCAAATGGGGCTGGAAAATCTAATATTATAGATGCTTTATGTTTCTCGTTAGGCCGGCTAAGTAAAAAAACAATGAGGGCTAAAAGTCTAGAGGATCTCATCTTTGCGGGTTCACGAGGAAAAAATCCTTCTCAAAGAGCTTCAGTTACACTTTATTTTGATAATTCTGAAAATGTTTTTCCAGGAGGAACTGGTGATTTTGAAATTACACGTATTATAAAACGAGGTGGAGGCGGAGGATATAAGATGAACGGAAAAAAGGCTACACGCCAACAAATCCTTAATGCTTTAGCAGCAGCGAACATCGATCCCGATGGTAGTAATCAATTTGTATTACAAGGAAAGATTGTTGAATTAACTCATATGAATCCTGAAGATCGTAGAAGATTTATTGAGGAATTAATTGGACTTCAAAAATATGACGAAATGAAAGATTCCACTTTAAAAGAGTTAGAAAAAGCAGAAAGAGATTTAGGACAATTTGAAGCGATCTTTAAAGAAGTTTCAGCTCAACTAAAAAAAGTTGAAAAAGAAAAAAATGATGCATTAGCTTGGAAGGAATTAGATGAACAAATAAATTATTTGAATTCACAGCTCATTGCTTTAAAAATTGCGAAATTAAGAGAAGAAGAGGATGAACTAGAAAAAAAGATTGAAAATTCTTCAAAAATTGTTGAAGAATTGCAAGAAAAAATAAACCGACAAGAAGATATATTGAAACAAGAATCACTTGTAATGGATAATATCCAAAAAACTATAACTGATAAAGAAAAAGAAAGAGAAGCTATTGCTGAAAATATAACTCAATTAAAAACTCAAATATCCTCAAGTCAGACAACATTGAACTTAGATAAGAAATCTATTGATAAACTTAAAAAAGAGATTGAAACTTTAGAGAACCTACAAATGAAACTTGAAGAAGACCAGACTTTTGATTCATTAATTGAAATTGTGTCAAATGATATCTCAGAAAATGAAGAAAATATTGAAGAAGCTAAAAAAGAAATAGAAAAGAAACAACAAAACCAAGCTGAATTAGACCTCAAAATAAAAAATAATGAGGATGATAAAGCTCAATTTCAAGCAGAAATTTCTAAAATACAACAAAGTATATCATCTAATAATGCTCAAATTAAAGTTTTAAGAGGAAATATAAAAAAGAATGAAGAAAAGAAAGAAAAATTAGAAATTGAATTACAGAGATTAAAAAAGGATGCTGAAAGTATCGATGAGGCTATTGAAGCGACTAAAAAGGCAGAATCAGAAATTCGAGATAAAATAAATGACTTAAACATAAAAATTTCAAAAGAAAATCAAAATCAAAAAGATTTGGAAAATAAAATTGCTTCAATCCAAGTTGAAAAGAATAATCTCAATTCTAAATTAGCTAATTTTCAAGCATCCTTATCGTCTATAAATACAGAAATTAAAATGAATCAGACTAGTGTACAAGATTTAGAAGAAAAGAAAAATACTATACAGGAGAAAATTACAGAATTAAGTAAAGGTCAAGATACTGAAAAAGCAGTTAAGGAGTTATTACGTGAAAATGAAAGCATAAATAAGGAATTAAGTGATTTAAAAGCAAAATTAAAACAAGAAAATTCAGTATATAGGAAAAACGAACAAGATCTTGAACTTTTTAAATTGAAAAAATATTCTTGTGAATCAGAAATTACTGATAATAATGCAAAGATTGACAATACTAACACAGAATTAAAAATTCTTACCAAAGAATTAACAAAATTGGATCGAGAGAAGAATAATTTAGAATTACAAGTGGATACTTATAATAAAAATCTTCAAGATATAACAAGTTCAACTGAAAAATTTAATACTAAAAAGGATAATGTAGAAAGACGCTTAGAGGATCTTGCACAAGAGAAAGAAAATTTAACAAAAAAAATTGAGTCGTCGGAAGAGGAATATGAAAAAAATACAAAAGATATTACAGGAATTCTTCAAATCTTAAATATGCTAACTCAGAATATCAATATCTCAGTTGAATCTATTAAAAGCAATATACAACAATCAAATGCAGAAGCAATTGAATTATCTGCTGAAGATTTTAAAAAGTTCATTTTAGATATAATTGATATTATGAAAACAATTGAGGATATTGGTGAAGGTTCTGAACAGTCTGCAGAAATGACAGATATGATGAAGTCTATTATGCAAACCTTAAAAATGTTTACAGATAATGCTGATGATACAATTAATCAATTAATTGAAAAAGTAAAAGAATCAGCAGATGTCGAAGTACAAAGTTCAACTTCTACGTTTGATAGTTTTGTTCAAGATCTAATGGAAATTCTTGAAAATGTGTATCTCTCTTTAAGAAAATTAACTATGTCTAAAAGCCAAGAATTATATAAACAGTTGGAAGAAATTTCAGATATGATTAGTTCTCAGACTGAAGATTTCAACAAAACGGAAAAACAGTTAACTGAAAATAATGTTCAAGAAAAGCACTTATCTGAAAATCTCTCAGTCTATAAGAAGAGATTAAATGAAATTGATAAAAGAACTAGTGAATTAACGGAGAGAATTAGAAAGGGAGAAGAAGAAATTAAAGAAAGAAATGAGGTAATTAAGACTAGACAATCTGAAGCTAGCATACTGAATAGTGATGTAGAAAAATTAACACAGTTAAAGGATACCTATTGGGATAAATTATCCACAATTCAAGACAATATAGATAAAAAACAAAAAGAATCAGATAATTTAAGAGATAAATTACAAGAATTACACGGAATTCAGAATCTATTTGAAGCAATAATTGAAATTGATGATAGCATAGAAAAATTGAATAATTCTATTGGAGAGAAGAAAAATTTAATAATAAACACTGAAGAAAATATAAAAAATATTCAAGAAGAACAAAATTCATTACAAAAAAAAATAGATGAGCTCATTCTACAAAAAGAGAATTTCTGGGAAATAACTGGTAACTTACGAAAGCAAATTGACGATGAAAATAAAGCGCTTGAGGATACAATGGATCGTTTAAGGGCACTTGAAAATGTAATGAGGATTATAAACTCTATTGAAGATATTAAAAAAGAAAATATTGAAGCTAAAAATAATGTCGAAACATGCCTAAAAGATATTGAAGGATTTAATTCTCAGGTTGAAAAAGTACAAGTAGATGTAGATCAAAAGCAAGAAATAATCGATACATTAAGAAATGAAAAAAAAGAAGAATTAGAATCGCAAAAAGCTGCTCAAAAGAAATTAAACAAGTTGAATAAAGATTTACAGAAATCTCAAGGGAAACTCAATGAACTAAATAAAAATAAAGAAAGAGAACAAAAGATTATTGGGTTACATCAAGAGATAAAAGAAATTGAAGAACAGATAGAATCGATAGCAAAAGAATTAACCAGTTTTAAAGAAACGTTAGAAAGTGAAAATGAAAAGAAAAATGAAAAACAAAAGGAAATCGATAAGTTTATTCAAGAAAAAGATGAATCATGGAAAAAGCAAAAACAATATCAAAAAGTTATAACTGACTTAAAATCAGATCTGTCCATGGAAAATTCAAAAATCAATAATTTTGAATCAAGAAAGATAATGTGTACTGATCAAATTGAAACATTATTCCAACGTTCTAAAGAATATGGGTCGTTACCCCCCATAACTGAAGGTCTTTCTGAAGCGGAATTACAATCAGATATTGTAGAAAAAACACAGAAGAAAAAGACTCTTGAACCAGTGAATCTAAAAGCAATTGAACAATATGACACTGTAAAAGAAAGATTTGATGAGATAGATATGAGACGCCAAACAATACAAAGAGAAAGAAAGTCTATTTTGGACGCTATTGACAAGATTGAACTAGAAAAAACCAGAACGTTTATGAAAGCATATCATGAGATAAATAGAGAATTTAGCAGGACTTTTCAGAAACTTAGCCCTGGAGGTTCAGCAAAAATGATTTTGGATAGACCAGATAAGCCATTTGAAGGAGGTATTAGCATAGAAGCAAGACCAAGAGGCAAAAAAATAAGTTCATTAGAAATATTAAGTGGTGGTGAAAAAACGTTAGTGGCATTATCTTTTATATTTGCTGTTCAAGAATTTTATCCCGCACCATTTTATGTAATGGATGAAATTGATGCTGCTTTAGATGGTCCTAATGTACATCGAGTTTCGATGGTCATTAAAGAATTTGCTTCACAAGCTCAATTCATGGTGATTAGCCACCGTGAGGAAAATATAGTTAATGCAGACCGAATATATGGTGTATCAATGCAACAAAGCGGCATAACTGATATCTTCAGTGTTGATTTAGAAGAAGAGGCAAAGAGAATTCTTGAGCTTGAGGATGTTGAACCAACAATAACAGAATAAAGTTCTCTTTTGAAAGAGGTGAAAATAAATTTCGGAAAATGGAGAAACATCTGGAAAAAATTTTAAATTTAATGAATGGACAGTGAAAGTTTTAAGGGAATTTGCATCGAAGAATAACATTAAAATTCCTACTAAAGCTAAGAAGAAGGATATTGTTGAATTACTTCAAGAGATAACATCTCATCCAGATTTTGTTGATCGATCACAGGAACAAGAAATAGAAGAACCTGAAGTAGAACTAATTGCCGAATTTGATGATGAAGAAGAGGATCTTGCATTATTAAGAAAAGAAAAAACTGAATTGAAATTTTGGCAAAAACCACCTTTTTCAAGTCTCTTAGATACTGAATTAGCAAAAGAATCCGATATTGCATTTTATGATCTATCAAAACTAGT
>JBHLRA010000013.1:0-15168 GCA_048883045.1 Candidatus Thorarchaeota archaeon
AGATCTGTTGATAAAAAAGTACCTCCCATAATGATTAATTCAATTTTATCAACTTTGTGTCCTATTGCTTCTAAATCTTTAATTCTACTTTTTACTTGTAAGTAAGGATCATAATTATTATGAATAGATCTCATAGCAGCAGGTTCTTGACCCGTATAAGATTGAGCAACTTTCTGTCCTGGTTGAGAGTCTTGTCCAGGGCAATATATACAAGTTCCAGGACAGGGAAGAGGTTTAGTCATAATAGCTATAACAGACACTCCAGACAATGTCCTAGTTTTTCTCCTTTTAAGGATCTGAGTTATTATTTCTTTTTCTTCTACAGTCGCGTAATTTAAAATAGTTGCATTTTTGATTACTTTATTATATTCATATTTTTTACTGATTCTTCCCTTAATATTTGTAATTTTTCTACGTGTTGTTTCTGGATTATTTATGAGATATGTTATAATTTCTCTTGAAATTTTTTTGACTTTATCAGAATTGTCAGATTCTAAAGAATCCATTTTTTAAGCTAATATATTATGTTTTTTAATCTGAAGAACTTTTAAATCTCAAATAATAAATGCAAACTAAAAGTAAATATTTTTTGATTTATCGTTTTTAAACCTAAAGCTATTTACTCAATGTTAATTTTTTTACCGGTGAAATCTCTTTGAAATTTGCCAAAATCTTGAATTTTTTTTAGAGATTCCAAGTTAAATATTGGTCCATCTTTGCAAACAAGTAATCCCAATGGATCTAATGCACATAAACCACATAATCCACACCCACATCTCATTATTCTTTCAAGACTCGCATAAAGTTCAATTTTATATTTCTGACATATTTGAAATACCTTATACATCATAATTTCAGGACCACATGTAAAAACAATAAAGTCAGAAATATTTTTGCTAAAATATTCATTGATTAATGCTTCAAATCTCGTATGAGCAAGTTCTTCAAATTTAGAGTTATAAAAAGCTACTCTAGTGGAATCTTCGAACTTATGATCATCAAATTCAGTGCAATAAATTATATTTGAAGTATCATGATTAAATTGTTGGAAATCGCTGGCAAATATAATCTCATCGTTATTTTTTGTACCTTTTATTAAATCAAAAGAAATACCCATTTCATTTAGATGAGTAGCAAGAAATTTTAGTGGAGCTGTTCCTATTCCTCCACTTACTAAAATTATTTTTTTTGAAAGATCTTCTGGAATTTTAAAATAATTACCTAAGGGTCCACGAATACCTATGTAATCGCCAATTTTTAGATTATGTATTGCCTTCGTGCACTCTCCAACTTCTTTTACTGTAATAGACCAATCTCCTTTATCATTACACCCTGATAATGACATTGGAATTTCATCTACACCTGGTACCCAAACCATTACAAATTGACCTGGTTTAGGTTTAATATAGCAATCTGGATTATTGTTTTTCATATTAAAAAAAAAGGTTTTAATTCCATCGCATTCATCGATAATTTTTTGTATTCTCACAGTCCTTATTACATTTTCAGTCAAAATCTGGTACCTCCTGAGTCTTAAACTGATGAGCTAGACCTTTTATTTCATTAATAGATTTATATGTATTATTTTTCAGATATTCTATTAATCTATGGTTGATTTCAGTAATAATATTGGGTGTTTGACATAATGCCGTGCCGATTTGGACTGCAGAAGCTCCGGCTAAAAAGAATTCTATAACATCTTGCCATGAATCTATCCCTCCACAACCGATAATTGGGATTTTTAAGGCTTTATATAAGTCATATACCTTTTTTATAGCAATAGGATGAATAGATTTCCCAGAAAGCCCTCCACTCCCATGAGATAAGATAGGCCTTTTAGTATTTACATCTATTTTCATGGCAGATAATGTATTTATAGCAACTACAGCATCAGCACCACCATTCTCAGCTGCTAAAGCAATTTCTACTATGTCTGTAACATTTGGATTCAATTTTACAAAAAGAGGAATAGATAGTGTCTTTTTTAGAAATTTAACAATCTCATAAGTTAAATCTTTATCAATACCTATAGAAGACACTTCAGCATGGGGGCAAGAAACATTAATTTCAATCGCATCAGCTCCAGCTTTTTCAGCGTCGATTGCTACATTTAGATATTCTTCATTAGTATTTCCAAAAACACTCACTATTAAAGGAATATTATGAGTTTTTATTTCTTTTATCTCTGAGATAAATTCTTTGATTCCAGGATTACCTAAACCTACACTATTTATAAAAGTTCCAGGATATATCTCAATAATAGAGGGATTCTTATATCCTTTTCTAGATCTTGGTCCTATAGATTTTGAAGTGACAGCACCGGCTCCGGCATCAATTACTCTTTTCATTGAAGAATAAGAGACCCCTAAAATTCCTGAAGCTAAAATTATGGGAGATTGTAATTTTAAACCAGAAAGATTAACTTCTAGCATTTTTTAAAAGAAAATAATGATTATAATTTTATAATAATTATTAATGAACGTAAGATACCTTCAAATTATACTAGTAAAATGAGATCATACATAGCAGACACTTTAATTGGGATTTTTGCTTTTGATGAGACTGGAACCATTTTAAATTTCATTGATTTTGATGATGATAATGAAAAAATCATTGATTTTTATGAAGCGTTAGACAATGACCTTGTTTTAAAAGTTTTCGAGATATTTTTATTAGAAATGAAGAATTCCGGTTTTGATGAATTTGTATTTGATAATAAAAAATTGGAATCATTAACAGCACAAAAATTAGGATATAATACAAATTTAAAGAGAAATTCAGTTGAACTTAAAAATTTTCGCTTAAATTTAGAAAACAATTTAAAAAAGATTGGAATAAATAAAACTAATAAGGAAATTCTTTCACAATATAAGGAAATAAGTAATGAATTAACAAGAAAAAAAGTAAGTGAAGCAAGTGGGCATTCTGATAATATTATCTCCCAAGTTATAACAATCTTAGATGTGATAAAGAAATCCATTAGTTTATTTTCAAGTCATCTTAGAGAATGGTATGGTTTGCATTTTCCGGAATTAACTGATAAAATTATTGAAGATAATATTACTTTAGCAAGTTTAGTTTCTTTTTTAGGTTCAAGAGAGAACTTTACAATTGAAAATTTAAAATCTAATTATAATATAAGCGAAAAAAAGATCGATCTTTTAGAACGGTATGCATTAGAATCGATGGGAGCAGATATTGATCTGTCTATAATCCAAAGCTATGCTGATCAAATAATTTCTTTAGATACTTATAGACAAGAATTAGAAGATTATTTAGAAGACTTAATGAAAAAATCAGCCCCAAATATTAACGCCTTAATTGGCTCATTAATAGGAGCTAAGCTACTCGCAAAAGCAGGAGGTTTACAAAAATTAGCTTATATGCCAGCGTCAAGAATTCAATTATTAGGTGCTGAAAAAGCACTTTATCGTTTTCTTAAAACTGGTGAAAAAAGGCCAAAACATGGTTTAATCTTTCAATGGAATCAAATAAGATCGGCAAAGCCTTTTCATAGAGGTAATATTGCCAGAATAGTTGCTGGTAAAATTGGGATTGCAGCTAAAGTAGATTTTTTCTCAGGAGAATTTATTGGAGATGCTTTATTAAAAGAAATTGAAGAAAAAATAAAAGAAATTGAGGAAAAATATCCTAATCCACCTAAAAAAGCACCACCAGTAAAGAATAAGAAAAAGGGATCAATTAGAAAGAGAAAATAAACCTTTAAATAGTATATTATGTCTAAATTAGAAATAAGAGCCCATCCCAAAATTCCCAATGTATTTATTTCTGGACCCCAAGACAAATTAAAACTTTATACCAAGAATGCAATTAAAGGGAAAAGGGTTTATGGAGAGAGATTGATAGTTCATAAAGATATTGAGTATAGAGAATGGGATCCGTTTAGAAGTAAAATAGCTGCCTTAATTTTAGGGAATCCAATTACAAATTTCTTAGCTAAAGATTTGAAATGTTTATATTTAGGAGCATCTTCAGGTACATCTATCTCTCATCTTTCAGATATTATTCAATCAGGTATTATTTATGGTGTTGAATTCGCTGAAAGAAGTATAAGACAACTGCTTCAAAATACATCGGATCGCCAGAATATTATTCCAATATTAGGAGATGCTCGCTTCCCAGAAGAATATTCAAGAAATATTTTCACAGAAATAGATTTGATTTATCAAGATGTAGCACAACCAAATCAAGCTGAAATTGCATTGTCTAATTGTAATTATTATTTGAAAAATGATGGGATACTTATTATTGCAATTAAATCTCAATCAATTGATAGTGTTCAAAAATCTGAATATATCTACGATCAGGAGAAGAAGATTCTTGAAAAATCAGGATATTCTATTATAGAAAGTGTAAATATTCATAAATATGCCGCAAATCATATAATTTTAGTCGTTAAAAAGAGTGTTTAATTTAGAAATTCAGTTATTTTTTTTGTGGATATTTCTTCTTCTATAATCCTTTTTGTGGTATCCCAGGATTTTCTCGCAATTTTTGGTGGTTTTTTATATTTTATCACATAATCCCTTAAAAATTTAGTAGTTCTGATATCAGAAGGATATCCTGATCCAAAATTTCCATATTTTTTGTGGATTTCTTTAATTATCGTATCTCTTTTGTCTTTAGCGATAATTGATCCTGCTGAAACAATAGGAAATAGATCATCTGCTTTGTGTTTGGATATAATTTCTTTAGGGTTATAATTTAATAAATTTTTAATAGACTTTCCAAATCTTTCTTCATTAACGTCAGCAGCATCTATATATATTATATTTGGTTTTAGTTCGTTTATGATTTCAGCCATTTTAATCTCTTCAAGTTGATTCATAGTAAGATTTTTTGATACTCTCTCATCAATTTCATATGCACTGATTTCAATTATCTTGTAAGAGACACAATTTTTTATTAAAATTTTAGCTAGTTGGCTTCTTTTCTTTGGAGATAATTTTTTTGAGTCTTTAACTCCAATTTTGGAGAGAAAAGTCAAATCTGATTCAAGAAAACAAATACCGCTTAAAACCATAGGGCCTAAGACAGAGCCTTTTCACAAATAATTCGAAATGAATCAATTTCTGCCAGCCTCGTCTATTCCACAAATTAAATTTACTTTATTCTTATGATTCTTGGATGAGTTCAATGAACTCCTCTTCGTCATCTACTTTTTCTAAATTTTTTATTTTCACAATAGGAATTTTTTGTTTTTTAAATGTTTCAGGAATTTTTATATCATTATCTATTATGAATAAGGATGTTTTTTGGAATAAATCTGTAAACATTTTTAGACATTTGAAACTCGTTTCATTAATTTTATCTTGGTTTTCAGAAATGCCAGAAAATAGGGGATAAAATCCCTTTGAGGTTATTTTATCAGAGGAAGAGTACAGAGACAATTTAAATGGAATTGAACCTTTTTTATACCAATAGGAAGAAATTCCAATATCTTTAATAATACCCTGAATATGGGCTTCAAATTCACTTAATTCCTCTTTTTCAATAATTAGGATATTCTCTGTATCTGTTTTGATAGGCCATCCAAAAATATTGATTTTTTTAAAAAGTTCATTATTTTCTAATGTCTCTAATATTTTCTCTGCTATAGTTTCCGAAGGTCTCATAGATTCATTTTCATACGCGCATAGAGTCCTTTTAGTTACTCCTAATTTTTCAGCCAATTCTTTCCTTGTTATTGAGTGGTCTTCTCTCAATATTTTCATTAAGTTTCCGTCTAGAAATACGACCCCACCACCTCTTCTTGCTAATATATGAGGATATTTATTATCAAGGATATTTTCAAATGTTTTGAGGGTAATAAATGGTAAATCTTCTCTTATATAAATTGTGTTGTCTTCTAATTTTTGATATCTATTTTTAATTCCAATTAATAGTGGTTTTGATTTTAGAATTGCAGATAAGGATTTGATATCTTGAATTATATTTGGATTTATATTATCAATATTGGAAAATATTTTTACACTGAAAACCAAATCATCTTTCCTTGCTAAGAGATCGAAACAGAATTTGTTTTTCTTTGGAGCAAAATTTTCCAATGCTAACGTCTCGTAATTAGCTTTCTTTAATAAAAAGTTAATTGTTTCAAGTATTTTTTCAATCATCTAATCTAATTCTTTAAAAAAAATATTGTATAAAAAAATTATTCTTTTTTCTCTTAAGTTGTTAAGCTCAACAATTATTTTGATTTTCCTTTGATGATCCTATTTTATATTGTTTATTCTCAAAAGATCAGAATCTGTAATTATTCCAATGTAATCATTATTTTCTCTTACCAAAACAGCGGGATATTGCAGGAGTAGATCAGATATATCTTTAACATTCCAATTTTTATCAATTTCTGGAAATGGTAGTTCTTTTATAAGTGTGACATCTGCATTGATTATTTCGGGATTATCTGTTAAATATTTCTGTATTTTTTTTGATGTTAAACTGCCATAGTTATATTTATTTTCAATAATAGGAAGTTGAGATATACCAAATTCATTCATTAACTCGATAGCTTCTCTTATAGATGAATCAGGTTTAATTAGTTTGATATTTTTAGTCATAATATCTTTTGCATATCTTTTAGATCTCTTACGTTTGCTCTTTTCTTCCTCTAAATACTCAAATATCATTTTAAATTTACGATAAGGAGGATCAATCAAGCCGCTTTCAATTCTTGAGATAGTGGATTGTGTCAAGTTTAATTCGAGTGCAAGATCCTTTTGACTTATATTTAATTTCTTCCTTAATCGTTTTATTTCGCTTAATACAGGTAAATTTCTCATATTTTATTATAATAATATATTCGTGGTATGCATATTATGAGTAAAAAACATTTAATAAATATTCATATGTACAAAATGTAAGTACTGCATTTATCATTTAATAAGGAATTTAACTGATAATTAATTTAAAAACATATTTAAAAGAACTATTTAATATCAAGAAGTTGGTTAAATGAAATGTTGAAAATTACTCGTGCTAACTTTTTACCTATTGAAAAAAGTGATTTCCCAGAACTCTGTGAAAGAAAAGGAATTGGGCATCCCGATACAGTGTGCGATGCTGTTGCTGATGCATGTTCAAGAGCGTTATGTGTATATTATCTTGAGAATTTTGATCGAGTATATCACCATAATGTCGATAAAGCGGCATTAGTTGGAGGAACTGCTAGACCAGAATTTGGTGGAGGTCAAATTATCCAACCACAGTATTTTCTGATTGTTGGACGAGCTATAAATCAGATTCTTACAGAATGTGGAGATGGTACAAATAAGCTCGAATATGTACCCATTCCAACTATTTGTATAGAAACTCAGAGAGAAGTGCTTTCCAATATTTTTAGAAATCTAGATCTAAACAAAGATATACAGTTTGACTATGCAGTTAGACCAGGATCAATAGATTTAACAGGTGTTTTTGATGAATCCCATCATACTGAAGAAGTTCCACTCGCTAATGATACAAGTTTTGGAGTTGGTTATGCACCTTATTCGGATGTTGAGAAAATTGCATTAGAAACTGAAAGATTAATTAATTCGGATAAATTCAAAGACAAATGTAAAGCTTCAGGAGAAGACATAAAAGTAATGGTTGAAAGAATTGGTAATGAAGTTGGGATAACTGTTGCAGCAGCAATGATAAGTAAATATATCAATGATGCTAGTGAATATGTCAGTTATACTAATCAAATTAAAGAAGCTGTTTTGGATTTAGCCGCAGATATTATTCCAAACCGTGACGTAAAATGCGAAGTAAATGTAGCTGATAATATAGAAAAAGGCATTATGTATTTAACTATTACGGGTACATCTGCGGAAGCAGGTGATGATGGAGAAGTAGGACGTGGCAATAGATCAAATGGTCTTATTACTCCTTGTAGAACTATGAGTTTAGAAGCTGTATGTGGAAAAAATCCTATAAACCATGTGGGAAAATTATATAATGTATTAAGTACTGAGATGGCAAGAGAGATCGTTAAACGAGGTCAAGGCGATATCATAGAAGCACATGTTAAACTATTATCTCAAATAGGTCGCCCAATAACTGACCCCTGGGTTAATTCAATCGAATTGATCCCAGCAGAAAATGTAAATTTTGAATCCGTGAAGCAAATCGCACAAGAAGTTACAGCTGAACGACTTAGTAAGGAAAGCTTTTTTGATTTAAGAAAGAGACTTATTGCGGGAAAAGTTCAAGTCTTTTAATAAATCAATATCGATAAACAAGTTTTTATTTTTTTCCCTTTTTTATTTATTAGGTTTTAAGTTTAAGGAGTAATTGCTTTATCAAATAATATCTGTCTTTTTATAAAAGAATGAGATTTTTTTAAAGTGAAATTGAATGGGTCTAGACAGGTGGATAAAATCAGAAGATATCGAGGAAAATTCAAAGAAAAAGAAAATATCACCTGAACAAGTAAAACCAAGTAAAAATAAAAGGGTAAAAGAAAAAGATCATAAAAAGCAATCAATTAGATTAAAAAAATTTACTCTTGTGTGCCCAAACGCAAAATGCAAATACCAAAAAATAATTATGAAAAAAGAACTGACTGATGATGATAAAATTTGCCCTAGATGTAATAAACCTATGAAAATTAACTAATTGTAAATTCCTAAGCATCAACAAGAATAAATCCAGATTTATATACTAGGGTTCATTCCTAAGGCTCTAACTTTTAATCTCACATTTTTTTTTGTTGATATTTGAGAACCTGTTTTAAGATCAAATACTGACTCACAGTTGGGGCATGTATTAGGTTTCTTTCTATATTTTAAGATGTAATAAAGAATAAAGCCCAAGCCCATAGTTAAAATAACTGAAAAACATAAAATCTCATGATAGGCATGATCGAAGTTCTTACGACGAAGAACAACTACTTTTTCACATGTGGGACAATAAACCTTAAATGCCATTATTTATGTTCCCAAAATCTTATGATAATATTTAAAGTTAATATATTGAAATATAATTATTTTTTGATTAATTTAAAATTGTCTTCCAGTATGTAAATAATTCTTTTCTAAATGTTGAATTAACTTAGAATAAATAAAGTATTGATTTAGAGCTAATATATACTACTTATAACTCTTATTTAAATCCTCTAAACACAGGTTTTTCTTCGTCTTCAGGATTTTTCTTTTTCTTTTCGCCAGATGATAAAATATTCCATGTGCTATCGACGCCTAAATCTTTTAATTTCTTACGCTCTTCATCCAACGACATGTTATTTTCATTTTCATCTTCACTCATTGAGCTCACTTATGAATTCTTAAATTTTAATTAACTAATATACTTTAGCTTAATATATTTTATTTAATTTAACGTTAATAAGTCTTATCAGAGATACTTAAGATTTCTAATAAATGTTAAAGAATAACCATTCTGAATAAAATTTTAAATCTTTAATTTTATATTTAATTAAAATATAATTCTTATAGAAAAAACCCAAATCGTTAAAAGTATTAATTATGGTAAAATGTAGTCATTGTGGTGAAGAAATATTCGGAGAGCCCAATAAGTGTAATGATTGCGGATACTATTATTGTACAAGACATAAAGAGCCTGTTGATCATGACTGTAATATAATAAGATTAGAACAATCACCTTCACAAGCTGAGATTTATAGTCAACCTCCTCAAGTCATACAAATATCCCATGAACAGACATCATTTCAGCAATCCGAGCCTGCAGGAATAATACGAGGTACTACCGATGGAACATATACATGGTACCGACAGGAAAGTCAAATACCAGTAGATGCTTTTAGTCCAGATTCAGGGGTTGATTTTAAAGGAATTTTGTTACCTCATAAATCAGAATTATTTCATTTTATTGTTGGTGTATCACTGATTTATCTTATTGGTATTCTAACTTTCTACCCAAGTCTAATAAGATCTGGATTTGAATGGGCAATTTTCATATTAGCAGGATTTTATGCTACAGCATTTCTCTTTCACGAATTAGGACATAGACAAGTAGCAGTTCATTTCGATCTACAAACAAAATTTAGATTATTAACTTTTGGAATGATGTTAACGATTTTGGGTGTTGGTTTTAACGTTTATTCATTAATATCTGGAGGAGGAAGTTTCCCCTCATTGGCTTTACCAGGAGCTGTTGTCGTTTTAGGTTTAAGTAAAATTGACAGGACGACAGGTTTATGTAAAGCAGCTGGACCTACAGTTAACCTTGTTTATGGTAGTGTACTTTTCATAATCTCGTTTATAATTCCCTCATATCCACTTAACATGCTCATTGGGTTAGCTGCAAATTTAAATTTCATGCTAGGTACTTTTAATATGATTCCAATAGGTATACTTGATGGACAAAATATCTGGAAATGGAATAAAAAAGTATATATAGTTCTAGGTGGCACATTATTAGTGCTATTATTAATAACTTATCTACTAATATATTCTCCAACAATTCTATATATAAGATAATTGAAGCCTATAAAGCGATTTGGAATAATTATTATTTTTAAAGTTATAAATCTTTAAAGATTTAATAAATTAAAAGAACAAAATGAAAAGTAAAAATTATGAAGGATGATACTTTTAAATAATTAAGTATTTAATTTTGGTGTGACCTAAGCTGACCTTTTGTGAATTCTGCGGTGATCAGATAGCTTATTTACCATTTACATGTAAATATTGTGGTGGAACTTATTGTAAGAAACATCGCTTACCTGAAAATCATGAATGTACATTTGAACTAAAGCATGTACCTGTTATTCCTACTACACAAAGAGAACCTATGAAAAGATACCGAGATTCTGAACTAAAAAAACCATTATCTCGAGTTTATTTAGATAAAGAGCCAAAACCTTTGAAAAAATATTTGAAAAGACAAGATAAGCAAAGAGAAAGAACTTTAAGGAGCTATCAAAAAGCATATAAGAAACGTTCTCAATACCAAGGCACTAAAACCTTATTTATTATGATTATTATATTCTCCATATTAGCTTTAGTTTTTGCGTCATATGAACTTTCAGACTACTTTAGTTTAAGTTTACATGGATTAATTTACAAATTCACCTATTATACCTTTGTAACTAGTCTTTTTGTAAGTACTGGTGATCTGATAAGTTTATTCTTTTTATTTATTATGTTGTTTATATTATATTTCATGGCTAGAAGTATTGAAATGAGTCTTGGGATTAAATTTCTGATAAAATTATATTTAGTTTGTTGTTTATTTACTGCTTTATTCTACATATTATTTAGAATTGCCTTAATATCAATATATCCTCTAGATATCTCTCTTCCCACTGGATTAGCATGGGGAGGTTTATTAGGTTTATTAGCGTATTCATTATTTCCAATAATGAATCGAAAAATTACCGCATTCATGTATTTTCTACCCATTAGAATGAACGGTAGATCTTTTTTGTTAATTATTATAATCCTTAGACTCTTTCCCGTCTTATTATTCGCTTGGTATTATCCCTACTATGTAATATTTTACTTACCTGACTTAGGTGGTATTCTAGGAGCATATATTATCTATAAATATCAATTCCCTACAAGAAAAAGATTGAATTAGATATTTCATTCCAATTCATAAGAATTATCAATGAGTAAGTCTTTTTTTTTATATTCTATCAGATATAAAATATAAACGAAAATTTAGAATGTCTGAAAAAAAATCTTCCTTAATAATAGAACTAAATGAAGACCTAATTGAAAATAACGATAGATTAGCAGAACAAAATAAAATAACACTGAAAAAGAAAAATATTAGAGCTTTCGATTTTGTAGGTGCTATAGGTGCAGGTAAAACAGCGATTATTGAAAATATAACAAAACAACTAGCACAAAAGTATAAGCTTTTAGTTATAAATGGAGATGTTACTACTAGAATAGATGCAGATAGAATTGAAAAACATGGAGTAAAAACAATTCAGATTAACACTGGAAGGGAATGCGCTCTTAATTCATATCATATCTCTCAGGTTTTAAATAGTTATGACTTAAATGATATAGATATTCTTTTCATAGAAAATGTTGGAAATCTGATTTGTCCTTCTGATTTTATTTTAGGGACCGAGAAACGGATTGTAATTGTATCTATAACAGAAGGTCCCTGGGTAATTCGAAAACATCCAATGCTATTTAAATATTCAGATATAGCAGTTATTAATAAAATCGATTTACAGGATGTTATGGAGGTAAAGATTGAAGATATGATTAAGGATGCAAAGGAAATTAATCCAAACCTTAAAATTATTATTACAAGTGCTACAACTGGAGAGAATATCTCCAAACTTATAAATTATATTTTAAATTAGTTAAATTAAGAATAAAAACTAAAGAAAATAATTATATTATTAACTATAGAAGTTCTGATGTATTATGTCAATAAGGCAGTATAATACAGAGTTAGGTACTTTAATAGATAAGATAGTTAAAGTTTATCTTGATAAAGATAAATTCTTTGTTGGACAATTAAAAGGAGTTTCTGATGATTCAAATTTAATTCTTGTAAATGCTAAGAATGAAAAAAACAAATCATTTCCAAAATTGTTTATTAGAAATACATTTTATAATTATGTAAGTTTAGAAGAAGAACCCTTCCCGATGGTTGCTCTTGCGGATCGAATAGCAACTATATTTTCAAAAGGGCATGTTAAATACATTGAAGATCAGAATATCATTTCGATATTAAATGGTAAAATCATTGTTGATGAAAATGAAGTAAGGGGAACAGGTCCATCAGCAGAACGTGTAAAAAAGATTTTTGATCAATTTAAAATGGATTTAGAAAGTCCACCCGAAGATTAACTTTTTTTTTATTTTTTAAATTCTTAGATTTTAATTTTATTCAAAAAGGTTTAGTAAATTTTTTAATTGTAAGTCCTTGATGATATTTTTCATAGTAGCTTTCCCTAATGGTGTCACTTGAATTATTCCTAAATCATCAAATTTTCTTAAGTAATCATTTTTGATTAGAAATTGAACATCTGTATCCCATAATTCGTTAAAAATTTCTTTTAAATCATCAATTTTTATATGTTCATCAATCTCTTTTCCTAATGCAATAATTAAAGCTAAAATTCCATACTGGGATGGTGTAATATTATCATCTTTACCATCTGAAGTTAAAATATAAAATTCTTGATCTATGAATTTTGTCTTTATAAGTTCAAATCCAACATTTTTTAAATTTTGATAAACTTCGATCAGAATTTGTTCAAAGTTAAAGTTTTTACTTAAGTTTCTAAGATCCTCTTCTCTAATAATTTTTTGAGGATTAGTTAAAATTAGTTTTGTCATGTTTTTTACAATTTCATTCAAACTACTATTCTCATTTGACATTAATATCAGCTCTCTTGTATTACATTAATTTTTAAATTTTTAATTTCTTTCTTTAATTCTAAATTTGAAATGATAAAGATTAAATTAAAACTTGTTAAAGCATCATCCATTTCAAATATAGGTAAAATTTTTCTAATAGTTCGATAAATCGACCCTGCTTTATTATACTTACTTAAAAGTGATACATTTGAGAAAATGATGTATTGTTTCTTAATATGAAGTTCAATTGATAGATAAAAAACAATAATGAAAAAAATCTTTTCAGGGGTTGTTAACCCATCAAAATTAACGTTTTCTTTTTCATTTCTAATGAAGTTTAATTCAATAAAAAAATTCTGATTGTTATCATCTGCTATAATTCCAAGTTGAGCATGAATGTTAATTACGGATAAAAATTTATTTATTATATTTTCGATATCATCAAGATAATACTCCAATTTTCTAAATTGTTCGAAACATTCATAAATTTCTGTTTCATTTATGGTGATCTTAATTTCTGATTCATGAATTTTTATCATTTCTTCTAAATCTCTTAGTTTTTTTATTATTAATGATAAATTATTTAGATTCTGGGGATCGCCAAATTCTTTTGCAATTACTATGTTTTTCAACTCACTATCTATTTTTTCTAAATCATTTCTAATACTTTGTGACGTTCTAATCGTTTTAAAATCAGTTAAATCCATACCTTGACTCAATATATTTTCTTCTTCTTTAATTTTATATTTGAGCTCAGATTGTAGTTCGATTATTCTTTTTTCCTCAGTATTGATCAACTCTAATAAGGTTTGATAGTCTTTTTCATAGGCATCGAATATAGGGACTTTTTCTTCAAGTTTTAATTGAATTTGACTTTTTTTTGATTCTGTCTTATTAATTTCAACTTGAATTTCCTTTGCTTTCTTTTGAAAATTTTTTATTTTTTCAGCATTAGTTAATTTAACACCAGCATCTCCAATATTATTATTCAAATCCTCTTTTGGTACTTGAGTATGAACAGTCATTTCTCGAGTGATTTTATTAATTTGACTAAAACATTGTTTTTTTTGTTTAGTTAATTCTTGGATTTTCAAGTTAAATTTATTTATCTTTGTTTTAAGCTTATCAATTTGGTTTTTTCGTTGAAAATAATCCTCCTCCAAAAACTTCAATTTGTTTTTATTATTAGCTAATGATTCATTTAATTTTTTTAATAAATCAGTACTAGCGGTAATATCGCTTGATTTTCTTAATCGCTCTGCTATTTCTAATTCTTTGTATAGTTTTTCTTTACTTTTTATGAATAAATGATTTCTAAGAATGGAAATAAAATTTAGTATTATTTCGTTATATTTAGATGTAATTTCTATATTAAAAGACACATTCTTACGATATTGATGTATAAATTTTAGAAGTCTTTTAGATTTTAATAAATCATTATATTTTTCAGATTTTTCCTGCAGAAATCCAATAATTTTTTCAATAGGAATCGTATTAAAATTTTCAGAAATTTCAAGAAAAGTATTTTTTTTATAATCATTTAATAGAGTCTTTTTGATTTTTCCATTAATTAATGTAAACCTATTACTAATTGAAACTTCCTCTGTACCAATGGATACTTTAAAACTGTGTTTTTGAATAATTAATACCCTTTTAATTTTGATTATGAATTCTCAAAGTGATCTTCATATTCCCTATATTCTTGCTCTTTTCTTTTTTTTCTTTCTCGTATTAAATCAAGAGGATCTTTATCTTCATCTTTTTTAATCATATATCTATTATCAAAGCTTTTCTCGAGTTGAGATTTAAATCTTTCAATTTTTTCAGAAACCTCATCACTGAGCTCAAGGTC
>JBHLRA010000013.1:15268-30269 GCA_048883045.1 Candidatus Thorarchaeota archaeon
CTATTATCAAAGCTTTTCTCGAGTTGAGATTTAAATCTTTCAATTTTTTCAGAAACCTCATCACTGAGCTCAAGGTCCTTTTTAATACTGGTTTCTGAAGAAATATTAGTTAGTTTTTCTCTACGTTTCTTCCTTCTCATTCTCTTAAATTCTCTATCGGAGAGCTTTAAATAATTTTCATAGGCTTCTTTTTGCTCTTCTTGTTGTTTTTTTAATTTTTCTAATTCTTCTCTCTCTCTAGCTTGCTTTATAAGACTCTTTTTTTCTTTAATTTCTTGTTGAGTTAATTTACTCTCTATTTTTCTTAAGAATTCATTAAATGTCAATGTAGGGTCCTCTTCAAAGGAATTTTCAAAATCCTTTATTAGTTTTGGATCCGTATCCTGAGGTATTTTACTAATTTCTTTTTTTAATTTTACTTGTAGTAAAGATAAATAATATGTTTTTATATTATTTACCGATTTTAGAAAAAGAGTATTATATTGCAAGGATCCTAAGAGATCTAACCATTGTGAAATTTCAATTGAAGGAATATATGAGACATTATCAATGATTTTACTAATTTTCTTATCTTCAATTAAAGAAAGTCCTATAGATTTTGTAAACTCTCGATTCAAGTTTAATTTTTTGAGTCTATTTTTATAATTTTCCTTGTATTTCTTTGTTAATTGATCTTGCAGTTCTAAGAATCTATTAAGATTTAATTTTGAAATATTAATTAACTTACTACTGATATTTTCTAGTATTTCTTCGATATTTTCCAATTGATCAAGTAATTTTTTATCTTCAAATTCACGTTCAAATATTTTAATACTTTCCGTAGCGTTTTTAGAGTTCTCATTTAGTTGATTCAATTCTATTTGCAGTTCTTCAATTGGTGCCGTTAATTTCTTTATCTTTTCTAGATCAAATAATTGGTTTGTACTCATGATTTTAAATAAAAAAATTTAAAGGTAAAATATTTATATTTCTGGAGGACCTGTTAGATTCTTTTTTTCTACATTTCTGCGTATAGAAGTTTTTGTTTGTCTTGATTCACTTAATACATCTTGTCTCTCAACATGGATTGCAGTACCCCCGACTAACATTAAAGAATTGCAGAAAATATCATATGTTAAAATACCGCTATTAACTGATTTCAATAAAGCAACCCTTGTGCCTCTTTCGATATCAGAACCAGAGTAGCCATAAGTTAACTCTAGAAGTCCTTTTAATTTATTCTTCTTACTATACTCTTCCCAAAAAATATTATTATCAAATTCAGAAATAACATATCCTAATTTTTTCTCTAGATCTTTTGCGACTGCTAAGATTTCTTTGTATTCATTATTAAGACTCGAAAAAATTAAATCATCAACTCCAATTTTTGCATTTTTGAGTTTTTCCATGAATGATTCAATAATTTTTTTTCTTAAATGAAAATCTGGGAAATCAAATTTAAAATGGAATGTAAAACGGCGCCATATTGCCGAATCTAGTTGATGTTGATGATTTGTCGCTCCAAATATCGCTAGAGGTACACCTTCATAATTTACTCTGTCAATAACTTGCAGGAAAGAAATAACTGCTCTTTTGATTTCTCCTACTTCATGAATATTAGATCTTTCAGATCCTATCGCATCAATCTCATCAAAAAACAAAATAAAAGCTCTCCTTTCTTTAGCTATTTCTGCTGCTAGTTCAACTACACCTCGGATATTTTTGATTGTATCTCCCAATAATGGTGATACTAGTCTGTCAGATTCTACAACACAAATTGGAATTTCATGTTTTTTTGCAAAACCTCTTGTCAAGGAAGTTTTTCCCGTACCTGGAGGTCCATATAAAAGAACCGTTAAATTTGGGCTCAACTTAGTATTTTTTAAATGCTCAGTAAATTCATCATATTTTTTTAAAGCATTAAAAAAATCATCTAAGAGTTCTTTTTTTGTTTCATTCCCTAAAATATCATCTACACTCTCTTTAATATCTGAGGGAAAATAGACAGCTCCGTATTTCCCAATTCTTTCTTTTATCACATCATCTAGAAATACAATGTTTTCTTCATTTTTGGTATTTGGCTTGCTCATTTTTGCTCAATTCTTTATTATTTAATTATTTTCATTATTTATTTTCAAATTTTTCACAATATAGTGCTAATTCATTAATAAGATCCTTAAGATTATCAATCTGGGATCCAATAAAATTAAAAATTTCTTTTCGATATTGTACTGAATCTCTAATTTTCATCTTATCTAACCCTAAATAATTCGGAAAGCATATAAGTTTCATTAAATATGGAAGTACCTTTTCATTTGTTTGTAAATCTTTGAAGATTGCATAAAATATATTTTCATCTGATAATTTCCATTTTAAAATACCCATATATGTCAAGAAAGCAAAATTCATAGATATCCAATTGATTAATTCCTTTGATAAAAAGCCTCTCCTTTGAGAAGCAAAAGCTAAATAATATAATACTAGTGTTTCATTACTAAACTGGGGATAATACCTAATTGTTCCATCCGATTGTTTATTTTCTCGTAAAAAGTTATTATCTAACAATAATTCAATAAATTCCGCTTGTGGTGCTAAAAATATTTCATCAATTAAACGTAATCCCAATCGTTCAGCTATTTTCTCAATAGCTTCTTCTTCAGGATTCGCTACTGAATCGATATATGGGAGAAAAACATCATTTTTTAGAATCATCGGAATTTCATGATTTTCTTTCTCTGGGAATTCCCCAAAGTTGGGATCTAAATTATAAAGTGATATGATATTGTTTATTATTTGATATACCTTTGGAGATATACCAGGAATTTCAAAAAATTCTGAACTCTCAAGTTTTTCTCTATAATATGTGTGTGATTGTAATAAATGACGTTGACACTCATAAAATTCTACTGATTGTTTGAGTAATTTATTATATATAATTTTGAGATTTGCTCCTCTTGGAAATAGTTTACTTTCAATAAATTTCACTAATTGATATAAATAAGTATTCTCTAAGTTTAATTCATCTGGGTTTGTAATATGACGTAAAATATTTAAGGCATCAACTGATTCATGAAGAAAATCCAAAATATAATCCTTAATATCAATTATGGGTATTTTTTCTCGATATTTTATTATAAAATCTTTAATTATATCATAAACATTAGAACGATACATAGCTGAAAATTCTGAAAGAGCTCGCACTTTACGAATATTTCTCTTTTCTTCTTCTTGACGTATTTTATCCAAGATTTCTGTATCATTCAATAAGTCTGCATCTAAATCGATAATAATTCTTCTTGTTTCTCTTAGAATTGGACGCATGTGACTGATAAATGTTAAATAACGTGGCAAAATGTCCGTCCACTTCTCTCTCTTTCTCCCTGGCTTTACAGTCCTCGTTGATTTTTTTTTATAACTCACTTTAGTGCCTCTTTTTTATAATTATGCTATTCTTCATAGCTAACCATAATTTCAGTAAAGATATTCGAGATTTCAACGAATATTGGTATTTCTACTCTACATAAATTTCCTAGAATCCACTTATTAACATCTTTAAGTAGAAATCGTATTTGATTATGTATCTTTTTATTAATATCTGAATCGATTATTTTAGATAACCACAATCCACCCCCTATTCTATATGCAATTATTTTAATAAGTGGTTCGAATAATGGTTCCAAAACTTGTTTCATCATCCAAGATTTAGGGATAACACTCATATTGTTTTGATCAAAATTTGGGTCATTTAAGACTGGATTTGTCTCATCAATCTTTAATTTCGGCATAAAACTAAGTAATAAAATAAGCGCAAATATAGCAGAGATTCCATTAATTGTATAAGATCCACCAATTTTTTCAATATCATCCCTATTTATAGCTAGATTGGCTAAAAACATGCATATAAATACATTTCTATCAAAATTATTTGACACATAAGCTACTCCTAACTCTTCATCAATAATCAAGTATTTCTCTTCAAGAATTTTTATAATTTCTGTTGGAAATGTGTAGAAAGTATAAATTTTTTCTTCACTTCTTCTTACATCCTTTTCAATAATTAGTTCTTTAGATATAAGTCCGAACATATTTACTAGATCTTCAAGTTGTTTTTTCACATAATGACGTGGTTTATTTGGATCACCAAACATTGCATAAAATTGATGGTCGACTATATGGAAGTCATTTCTCTTACTAAAAGCCTCAACCATTCTATCGATTATCGGCCCTTGAGTTCCCGATGCTATAGCTTTTGCTTTAGATGTGACAAATCCGTTTAATAATTCATTTATTATAAAATCTTGTTCATGAGTTCTCGATTTTAAAATTTTTTCAAAAGCTTCAGAAAGTTTTTTCGTATTGGGAAAAAAGGCATTCTGAATTTTATCATTAATTGCTTTTAAAAAAAGATCTCCATTATTTTTTGGAAAATGTAGCTTCATATTATTTATTCTTTGAATTAAAGCCTCCTTTGCTCCTGGAATGTTTTCAATGTCTCTTTTTTGCAATTCTTCTAACGCTTTTTCAAGCCCGTTTTGAAACTCATTTAATAATCCTTTCCATACGGTATCTTGAACTTCTGTCATAATATTCTCTTAATTTATTAATTATTAATCACTTATATTCCAATTTAATTCATTTGAAATATTTTTTAGTGCACTTATTAGAGGCTTAACAAGCTTTTTATCAAAGAGATTTGGAGAAGATAACCCTCTCTGAGCTTTCCACCCCATTTGAGTGCCATTTCCCATTTCCCTCTGTCCATATTTTAAAATATTACTCAAATCACGTACCCACCAATAGAACCGTAACCATCTTTTATTAGGATTATCCTTAGCATATATTACTGCTATTGCTTTCCACTCACCCATTAACCATTTAACTGTTATTCCACTAATAGGTAAATAATAATTTATTGGTAAATTAGCATGAAACTCTAAATCGAGATCTTTAGGAGAAATATTAAATATTGGCTGATTATATCCTTCTAATATAACAATTTCTCCACAGTGTTGGCATTCATAATGCGATTTCATCTTATCCATCTTGTTCTGACATCTTGGACAGGTCCGATTTTCAAGAATCCTATATTTAATAATGTCCAAATTTTTTTCTCTTTCTAAGTCTTCTTTTGTTTTAGATTTTTGTTTACCATATTTTCCACTCCAATTCCAGATATCATCAAAAGAGGAATCTATTTTTTCCAAAGCAATAATCGAATTATGTAGAACATATTTATCATAAATTTTGAACATACCTGCATGTTGATAATTTTTCCACCAAGATAATCTCACATATTTTTCATCTTTTAGATAAGCACTATGACATATTAATGCTGCAAATAACCGATTTTCAGTTTTTTGTATTGTTATACCTTTTTCACAGATTTCATATTGTTTATTCAAACTTGCGTTTTTGTGAAAATAACTACCGTCTTGAAACCCCCCCTCACCAATTTTTCCCTTTTCTTTTGCCTGTGATTCTGCGTCTTTTTGTTTAACGATTTTTTTGCATTGTGGACATTGAAAAATTCCCTCCACTAATGGTTCCATCTCAACATTACATGCAGGACATTTCATTACTAATTATCACTACTCATTAAAATTAATCTTTCATAATCCAAATTTATTAATTTTAAGTCTTTCTCTGTTGTTTCTTTGACTTGATCATTAATTTCTACTAACTTTTTTCTTAAGTCTATCAATGAATTCTGAATATTATTTACTAATCCATCTTCGTTAAAAGATACTTTTTCGATAAACTCTAAATAATTATATTTCTTGTTTTTACCAGAATAATAATTCTTTAAATCTATCAATTTTTCTTCAATTTGGTCAATTTGAAATCTGAGTTTTAATAGCGATATCAGTTGTGAATTCCATTGTTTAAAAATTTCATGATCTTTATCGATTTTATCGAAATTGAACTTTTCTGGGAGCTCTATTTTCTCATCTTTAAGATATTGGATGATATCTTTACTTTCATCTATAGCTTTATTTATTTTTTTCATTACTAGCTTTGTGTTTAATGTTGGTTCAAAAATCTTAACAAATTTGTTAATTTTATCTTGAATTTCTTTAAATCTTTGATAAAAACCGTCTATTGTTATTTCAATTTTAATTGCTTGATAAATGTTCCCATACTGGTCTAATATATAATAAAAATCATCGGGAATTGCATAATCATTTTCACCAATCCCAATGATTAGTGAATGTATCATAGTACTTTTTTCACATCGTACACCCTTTAACCTCGTGAGAGCCAAATTAAAATTTCTTCTAGATATGGATTTAAATTTCTTACTTGTGATTAAGAAAAGCGTGTCATCTGGAACAGAAATGATATTATTCTCAATAGTTATTGTTTCCTCACCTAACTTAATGATAAAATCATTCTCTTTTTGTTGAAACTCTCTCAGACTCCGAATATTTTTCATTAAGCCTAAATCTATATAAATTTCAATGAATTCTTTATTCCATAAATTTGTAACGTTGCTTTTATAAATATCATCTAAAGCCAATACTTTTTCATAGGATTCGATAAGATAATTATCAGTTAAATCTTTAAATAAATCATTTCTAATGATATAGAGGAATAATACTATATATCTCATATCTACATTATTAAGAATGTTAATAATCAGGTTTTTGTCATCTTCCAATGTTAAATTTTTATGTTCCATACCTAAAATCCACTCACTATTATTTAAATTACTAAAACATTTCAGTGAAAAAGAGTATTTGTATTAATTAATCATTCCTAAAAAATTTTACTAAAAGCTTTAGAAATTTTAACATAAAAGCAAAAATATTTTAGCTTTCCCTTTCTTTATTCTAATTGATCATTAAGAGTTTTATTGCATATTTACGTAGTGATTGTAATGGGAAGAAGAAAACGTAAACAAGTAACACCAAAAAGGGTTAAAAGAGTGCCTAAAATTTTTACTTGCCCAGAATGCGGTGAAAAAAGCGTTAAGGTGACAGACCTAAAGAAGAAAGGTGCTTTTGCTACTGTAAAATGTGGAAATTGCGATTTAACGAAAGAAGTACTAGTAAATTCAATCTCAGAACCCGTTGATGCTTTTGGAGATTTTATTGATATCTATTATGCTGATCAAGAACTACAGCGTTTAGAAAGAAGAATAAAAAGACTAAAAGAAGACCATGAATGGGGGGAACTCGCATTAGCCTATTCTATTTTATCTGATCTCTGTAAAACAAAAGCCGCGATACTACTAGAGGAAGATGATGTTAATTTAGATGAAGTTGGTGATTGGAAAAAGAAAGCTGAAGAGTTCAAAAATCTTGAAAAGGGTGCGTTATTGAAGCTTGATACTGAGGAATTAGAACGAGGTGTTCGGACTGATGAAGAATCTTTATTTACGGAGAGTGAGACTAAAATAAAGAAAGAAAGGAAAATTGATGACATTTTTGATGATCCTGGATTTCTAGAGTTTTAAAACCTTTATAATACGATCATTTGTTATTGATTATTATACTTTCTTTCACTTCTTTAGGTATATGTTTCCATATAGGCAATTTTAATAGATAATTAAAGAATTCTTTATGATTTATTCCTTTTTTTAGTATTAAATAACTCCAATTTTGGAAAGCTAATCTATTAAATAAACTCATTAGTTTAGTACCTGTAGGATTATATCTTGAAGCCAAAAAACGTGCAAAATAAGCCCCAGGTCTTTTGGTCTGAGGTACAGATTCAGGATACACGGATTCAAATAAAGGTTTGCTAAAGAATTCATATATTGCAATAATGGGGAGAAGAGTATCCAAAAGGATGTTTATTTTTATTTTGAAATCTTTATTATCAATAGAAAGTAATGATAATTCTTTTAATTTTTCTAATGCAAATTTATAATGTTTTTCTATAAAGAATGACCACATTTTTGCCATTTTATTTCGTAGTTCCCTTAATTTATGCAGGATTTCTTGTTCATCAAAATTGAATTCATATCTCTTTTCATAATGAGAAATAAATGATGTAAAGATTGAATTCTCTGATTTTTGTGAATGTTTATTGAGATATAGTGTTTCAATATTCAATAATTGTAAAACTTTCTCTCCCTCCCTAGAATTGATGTAAGAATGCATATAAAGTGGAGTTGTAAATAATAACTCTCTAATTTTTACCAATAATGTCTTATAATGATCATATTTATCTATAATAGGATATTTTTTTGATAGTTTTTGAGACATTCTTGCCAATTTTTTCGCAGAATGCTTCGATTTTTCAAATCTAAATTTTATTTTATTTTTCTTATTTAAATTACTTAAAAGTTCATTTCTTTTTTCTCTATAATAGTTAATTTTGTGTATGAGTAATTTATTTACTATTAGTAGTTCTTTAACATAAGAATAGAAATCAACATAGTAATTATCGATAATACACTGATGCCTTATCAATGGGAGATTTAATATCTTATCCTTACTGTTTTTTTCAATTCTCATGGCATGGTCACCAATAGAATAATAAAAAGTTGTATTTTGTAAAAGTACTCTTAATGTATTAAATATACCTAAAGGTTTAGCTTCACTTTTAAAATAACCATGTAAAAGAGTGTCAATTCCTTTATACATATTATTGTTATACTCTGATATAATAATAGATTCAAACTCCCCAGGATGATGCCTTTTAGATCTCAAACGTTTATTTCCTAAGACAATTGCTTGATTTGCTCTATGAGATACAGTATAAGCCCATTTTAATAACGGATCAAAATATTTAGCAAGTCTAAACTTGTAATGATAGAATTCTGGACCAAAATTTATTGGAAACCCAAAACCTCGGGAAGTGGAAAAGATAAATTGAAAGATATGTCTGATCTTTTCACCCTTAGCAAATCCAGGAAACTGAAGATGAAGTGCAATACGAGGATATAACGCTTGAGTACCTAAATGCATCCATGCTTCAAATAGTAAGATACTTTCTGGAAATTTAATTAAATTATCTTCACTTAAATTTTTGTTATTTAACGCGTCTAAAATAGTTGGAACAGTCTTAAAGTGATCCTTACTATTTTTAAGTGAGTCTAATTTATATTCTATTTTCTCTAAGATTTGTTTTTTTAATTTTAGACGGAGATTTTTCTTTTTTTTATAGTAATTATTTATGACTCTCAATAATGAAGTCATTTCAAGTATCTGCCTTTGTAGATCATGAGCTACCCTAACGCTTATTTCTGATGAGGATATATCTTTTGAAGAATCCAATTAGCTTAACCAATATTAAATAGACTTGGTATTTAATTAGTTAGGTATTGAAAATTTTTAATTTTAATTGTATTTTTTTTAAGGTAAAAGAAAATTACTCGTTTTAATATTTTTTAATAAAAACTCTATATTAAACAGATTAAAGTTCTAATTAATAGGTTTTGAAGATTATTTAAAATATAGTGAAAAAATTTAATTTTTTTTTACTAATTGCCTTAACCAGATTGACTTTTTCGTTTTGCAAATAGTTGTTTTAGTTCTCCCATTATTGCTCCTCTGAGAGATACTGGACTTGCGGGTCGACTTGGTCCAGGACCAGGACCTCCTGGAGGACCGCCTGGTGGACCTCCTGGAGGACCGCTTGGTGGAGGAGGAGGACCTGCTGGTGCTCGTGTAGTAGCAGGAGAAGCTACAGCAGGAGAAACTCCAGGAGCTGCACCAGATCTTGATTGTAATGATGCTATTTGATTACTCAGTGAATTTAATTGGTTTTGCAAATTTAACACTTTATCATTAACAGCGCCAAGTGATTGATCAACCAAATCTGGGATGCGTAGAACAATTGACATAATTTTTTCAATAATATCTCCAAACGCATTAAGCTTTTCTTCTAATGGAGCTTTTCGAGTACTATCTAAGAAACTTGCAAATTCTTCAGCACACATTTTAACTCTTTAAGTCTAGTTATTTTTGATTTTTTCTAATAAGTTAATAGATTTTTATTTAATAAATTTAAGTTTAAGCTTGTTTGTTTTTTTCTTAACAAAAAATAAAAAAAGAAAGAATAGGTAAAGCTAGCTTAATTCAACAATAGTGTCTTTTAATTTAATCCATAGTGTATTAATCTCATTTCTTACTTCAATAAATTGATGAATTTTTTTAAGTAATATATCTCTTGCTCTATCAAAATCTCGTTGGACATCATTCAATTGTTGGTCGAGGATGTTCAATTTATCACCATCAATTAGTTTATTTTTCGCTTTTTCTGCATCCAGCGCTTTTTTAATCACGGTAGATCTTCTATTAGCCATTTCTGATAATGCATTGACAAATTCCTCCTTCTTTTGTACTAAATACTCTTTTTGAACTGCAATATCTTTAATCGCATTTAGATATATATTATTTGCTTTAATATAATCATCATTATCATCAATTATTTGTTTATATAACTTAATTTCCTCATCTTTAATATTAGATCTATGTTCTCTAGCAAGTGTTTGCATCTGCTTTAATACATCTCTGAAAGTTCGGTTTAACATTTCACGAGCAATATTTGCTTTTGTTATATTCTCAGCATATTTTTTTTGAGAATCAATAAGCGCACTCTGTGCTTTAGCCAACTTCTTAAATTGGCTTACGAGGTCTTTCTCAGACTTTGCTAAAATTAATTCATCTTGATGCGTAATGATTGGACTCATAAATTTCTACATCTCCATTGTAATGAATTTTTTTAAAATTCTAAATTTTAATATACATCCTTCTGATAAAAAAATAATAGAGATTTAAGCTATAAATAATTATCCATCTTTTTTTGATTTTTAGTATCGAAAAATTTGTTTGTTTTTTCTTAATAAAAATTTATGTTTTCGAAAACTTCAATAATTTTCAAATTAAAAAATAGCTCAATTAGAAATTTGGTTTATCGAGAAGAAGGTAGAATAATTGATCTCTCAATAAGGGATTCAAGAGCTTCTATAACCAGTTCTTTTTTCTTAACATGAATAAGATCGATTGAATCCTTCAAATAAAAATTTTTATCGTCCACAGTCATTGAATTAATTACATTAATAAGTCGTAATTCCATTTTACTTAAATTTAATTCCTTTTTAACTTTATTAATCTCTTTCATTGTATTTAATTTAAATTCTTCCTTGTAATATAGATGTAAATATTCATCTAAAAGAGGAGGTAAAAACTTATTAAATTTATCTAAATCACCATCCCACTTCTTAAAAACATCCGAAAAATTTGAATCCCATGTTAATAATAGTTCTGCTGTTTGAGCTTTAAGCCTTTCGGAAGCTTTTTCTTTTAGAATATATACAATTCTGATATCTTCATAATCACATATGAGAAAATTAAAATATTTAAAATCAAGATTAATTACTTTCTCAATTCCTTTTACGCGCTCTGATGTTTCAAACGAAAATTTCTCGATATTTTTCTCTCCAATAATCTCGTCACTTATCAAGGTAATTGCTTGGACAAATCCACTAAGCAACTCATTTTTAAACTTCTCTATTGCAAAATAGCTTTTTGAATATATATTTAACCCACTTTTTCTCGCAGATATTAATATTGCTTCAATGTTCATTACATCTTTATATTTTTGAGTTCTTGCTAGTAGTTCAGATTCTTTTTTCCTTTTTCGAGGTAAAAATACATAAGTTCTTAAACTGATAATTCCAAAAATACCTATAATTCCCAAAAGTCCATACACAATATACCAAACTAGATTATTTGATGATATTTCAACTTCCTCAGTAATGGTTATTATAAATGAATATTCTGTAGTCATATAGATTGAATCCTCTTTGGAAATAATTAAATCCATTCTATAGTTCCCTTTAGTATTTTCCGGAAGTTCTAATTTTAATTCTAATTCGTAAGTTCCATGACCAACGTAGTTAAAATAATCTTTACCAAATTCCCATTCATAGAAAATAGTTGCATTTTCAATATAAATTTCAGTGTCATGCTCAGTTAAATTTATTTTTACTATAATTAACTCTCCATTTAACGCTTCAATAGAGTCTTGAAAACCCATTGTATTCACTTGTATAGCCATACGATTGATAATTACTGTGATTGTTTTGTAAATAGTAGCAAATCCTGCTTTTTCCAGTTTAATTATGGCCGTATAAGTATCTATAGAGAGATTGATGGTATTCAAACGAACTGTGAATCCATAAGGATCAGGTATAATATTGTGTGTACTATCCCATATAACACTACAATTAGCTCCAAGTATCAATGCTCCTGAGCTCTCAACTGTGTAATTGACTTTGAGATCAACAATTTCATTTAAATTAGCATTAACTATTGATTTATTGACATTCACTATAGTTTGGATTGGATATATTGTTATTACAACAAAACCAGTAGCCATTCCATAATTACTCTTATTTGCAAAAATTGAAATAGTAAATGTCTCTATAATCCCCTGATTCGGTAAATCCCAAGTGGAAAAATTTAGAAAATATGTTCCATTATTATAATCTATGACTGAGTAAGAATTTTCCCAGTCAGTAGTTAGATTTACAGCGCAAATTAAAGCACCCGAAATGGCTCCAATTACGTTTACACGGCAAGTTGCATAATAATTAGCCATAGCACTAATTGCATTATGTGGAACCTGTAATACCAATGATTGCGCAATAATCTTAATATGAATTATATCTTTAATGGATTGACTCTCATAATAAGTTTTTGTAGCATTAACTGAAAGGTAATAATCTCCTAAACTTAAACTACTCGTATCTAAATCAACAAAATATTGTCCCAGTCCCTGATACGTCATAGTTCCAGACATCCCGAATGTAACATTATATATAATTGAGGCAAAATCAATAGTTTGATTAAAGTCACAATCTATGAATTTTACTTTTATTAAAAGAGGATCTCCCGCAACAACTTCAAAATATTCTTGAAGAGCAGTTAAATTTGTATAATGCCAGATTATAAATTCAATTTCGGTATATCCTACCTGATCTCGTTCATGATCGATTTGATTTGTCCATGTAATCTCTACTCGATACTGTCCTGTAGTCATATTCTTTCCTACTGAATAATTCCCAAACTCCACATTATAAGATGTTGGTTCCATTATATTCTGCAGATAAATTGAATTATTAGGATAAAATATACTAACATTAATGATTGTGGTAGCAAGGTTTATAGAATTGTTTAAAGCGACTTCTATCTTGAATTTATCATTGAAATTCATAAAGGTTTTATTAATAAATTGTGTGCTATTCCACACCAATAGATCTGCATTAACTATATAATTTTGACTAAATGCATACAGTTGCCATAAACCAGAACTGAGGACATCATTAAGTATTATCAAACAGTTCGATCCAATATTAGTTCCTAAACAATTTCCTTTTTGTTCAACCAGAAAGCCATCTAAGATACTGATAAATTCCCAATCAATTGGCTTCTCAATTGCTGCCCAACAAATATACCCAAAAGGAATTGAAATTGGTAATTCGAAAAACCATTCTATTTCCTCCCCTTTTACATATAAAGTACCATCAATACCTGAAATTGAAGAATTAAATATTTTAACTGCATATGAATAAATTATTATCGAATCAATAGAAAAATCTAACATCCCAGTTGTATTTTTATAGATCGTAAATACTACTTGGTCAGTAGGAACCCGGGTTCTTTCAAAATCTATAAAAGAGTATCCATTTCCATACGTGATGTTATTATATGTAAAATTCTGACTTAATTCATGATCAAATGCTCTTAATAATCTTGCTTCATTAGGTTGAGTCCAAGGTTCGAATTTCACATTATCTATATTTAATTCTGAACCTCCACCCCCTTTAGAACAATCAGCATTAATAGACATCCCTACTCTAACAGTAACATTACCCGGTAGAACCTGACCAGAAGTGACTGGGTTGTATAGCATTTTAAGATTGTTCCACTCACCAATGGCAATATCCTTAAAATTAAGCGTTTTATTTTCTTCATATCCGTTAATAATGATTGCCATATAGACACTTCCATTTGTTGGATATAAAGAATTACCACCATATTTATAATCAAAAGAAAAACTAGCTGTTTTCGAAGAGAAGCTCTCTGGAATAGAAAAATCTTGGGTATAATAAGCCATATCACCTTCAGCATACGTACCTTGAGAGACTTTAATTTGTCTGCACCCTTCAGGATTACCATCCCAGTCCACATATACATTTGGATCTGTCCGCCCATATGTGTCTACTTCTTCATAGCTCCATCCACTACTATTTGTATGAAAATCCCCATTATAAACCCAATCTTTTTTTTGAGAGACACCTTCATAATTTATTGTAATATTTTTAGAAGTCCAACCTTGAATGAGTGTGAAGCTGACATTTACGGGTAAGCTTCTCTGAATGTATTCGTTTGAAATATTTGCGTATTGATGAATGAACAATGGTTTTCCATTAGGTTCATCCAAAGCTATTTCTGGATTTTCAATGTTCTTAAAATGATTATTTTGATTTTTATTTAATTTCCAGATAAAAGGATCATAAAAAAGCACAGACGATAAACTTAGAACTATTAAAAAAATTATAATTTTAAATTTGCTTTTTTTAAGTTTCATATTTTGCCCTTAAAATCCTAATAGATAATACAAAAGAATCCTAGTATGGATAGTTATTATAAATCTATGACTATTATAAGATTAATGAAAAACAGTATTATTAAATCTATTTAAGTTATCTAGAGGATTTAGAGGTATAACTTTATATTAAAATTAATTATTGTTATTATAATTCATAAAACTGGGATGTGCTTAGAAATTACCCATTTGTGCTATATAATTCTATAAAGGAAGACTCTTCTCCAGACTCTGATTCTCAGAAGTTTCGATATTTATACTATTGAATAATTAATCTAATTCTTTAGATTAAAAGTATTTAAAATTTCTTTTAAAAAAATAATAGCTACGTCTTTGGAGAAGAAAATTGATATCTCTAGCAATTTCATGTTTGAATTAATGTCTAATCTGATTTTTTATTACATTTTTACTATTACTATAGCCAAGTCGCTGCTGTTAAAATATTATCTTTGTAATT
>JBHLRA010000014.1:0-15779 GCA_048883045.1 Candidatus Thorarchaeota archaeon
ATTATCCTCAGTTTCCCGAGGTTATTTTTCTCTATAGGGTAAGTTGATCATGTGTTACTGAGCAGTTTGCCATGGGAACTTTAGGTATCCCATTCGACTTGCATGGCTTATCCTCACCCAAATAGCAGTCGGGTCCGGCAGGATCAACCGGAATTAATTCTTGTGAAGTTTTGTCCAAGAACTTAAAATATTAATTGGAATTGATATGTCGTTATTCTTGGGGGTTCTTAATTGAACTTTCTTCAGTTATATTTTTTAAATATATAACTACATTTTTTATACCGCATCTATGATTTAACTCTTCATATAACGGAGGTTTACCGTAATCCAAGCTCACACCGGTTAAGATGCGATTTGCTAATATATAATAAAGGTACATTATATTTTAAATTTTTTTGTTTTTCCACGAATGAGTACGCTTTCCTTAATAAATTTTCGTAGTTTAAAAATCTCTTTTGAAACTAAAGGATATCATTTCAAAAAGAGTAGTTATGGTTTAAAATGCATTTAAAAGATAAAATTGGAATCCACTTAGACCAAATTAAACAACTTAAAGGAGTAGAAAACGCCGTATTAACTCAGCGAGATGGGAATCCTATACAATCTACGGGTGTATGGTTTTCAAAAGATGAGATCTTTAATGTGAGTTCAGCAACAAGTGCAATCTTTAATGTGGGAATCCACTTACATCCAAAGGACTTGAAATATATCCTTATAGAAGGAAAAAAAGCAAAAATCTTAATAGCACCGTTAAACAGTCCATTACATTCCTCGTTAAATAGAATATTGGAAATGCAGGGTATTTTAGATAGTAATCATGAATTCTTTATAGCAATAACAGCTCAACCTAACATAAATCTAGGAGGTATATTTTTACAAACCAATGAATGTTTAAAAAAAATTAAAACAACTCTAATCACCTCTGGAGAATCATTTAAACCTCCATTAATTCAGTTTAATACTCAAAAAATACAAAGAATCATTGAGGGTTTCAATATTAAAGAGACTGAAGATTCTGATCTAAGATTATCGTCTTTTTCATTAAGTTTTTCAGAAAATATATCATTAGAAATGAGAAAGATTTTGAAGAACATTTCTGTAACAATACCAGATCTAAATTATGCTTTTGTAACTATTGAAGGGGGTTTTATTGCTTCTAAATTCTTAAAAAAATCTGATGTTGATACAGAAAACTTAGATAAGGTCTCAGCTATGAGTTATTCTTTATTTCAGACTGCTAATAGATGTGCGTGGTTATTGAAAAAAATGCAAGCTGAGAGTATATTACTCGATTGTCAAAACTCATTTCAATTCATTGATGGTTTAGGAAAGGCAATTTTTAGTACTGAAATAGGGAAGCAAAGACAAAAATTAGGATTGATCCGATTAATACTTCCACAATTTTCCAAGAAAATAGACAACCTCGTTAAAAGGGCTTCTGAAATTCAAGATCATGGAACATTTGATATTAAGAGGATGCTAGGGGAACTTGTAATTAAATGAAGAGGGGGAGTTAATGAATTTTTTTACATTTCTAGATAAATTGAAAAGAAATTATAATTCACTTATTTTGTATTGCTTATTAGATAGAATTCCTATAATAGTATTAGGGGAAGATTCAGATAAAATAGATAATTTTTTGATTGAACTTTCAGAACTTGTTCATTTTCGAAAAGACTACGTATTTTATACAGATTTTGTTTCAATAGAAGATTACGAAAACCTTATATCAAATGAAAGTATTGATTACAATTATCAACGTGCTCATATTAGGTGCCCGTGCAATGTTACAGCTAAAGCTTTAAATCAATTTGACAATATTAATTCATGGCTTATTGGATTAATGATTCCTAATCTAAAGGAGGATTTTAATAAGATTAAAACGCATATAAAAAGCAAAGCAAAAGAACTGCTTTTTATTACGATTTCATCTGATACAATTTCAATTGAGATTGAAGGGATTAATTTAAAGTTAATAGATTTAACACTTGAACAAAATATTTTTAAAAAAATAAGTCAAGATACTGAAAAATCAATAGCTAAAATGAAGAGAGTCTTATCAGATAAAATAACAGCGACAGAGTTAGATAAAGACTTACTAAAAACTTTACTTGATTTTGAAGAAGAAAAAAATGAATTAAAAAAAAATATATTTAAAAGAGAAATTCAAAATTTTTATTCTGGCTCAAAGAGAGCTTTCTTTATTCTGTCAAGATTGAATTTACTGAATGATATTGGTATTCAGACGCAAGTTGGTAGTAAAACTCTCTTAGAAACTGTAGACTACGAGGAAGCACCAATTGAAAGAATGATTTCATTTATTAAGAAAGAATGGGGAGAAAATTATTCAATTTTGATTGAGGATGGTAAGAAAGCTTTTATGGGTGACAAAATAGTTTCACTTTGGGGTTGAATAATATTATGATTTTTAATTATGATAATAAAACTTTACAGGTTAAGATTGTATATTATGGACCTGCAATGTCAGGTAAAACTACTTCAATAAAATCATTATTTGCTCATTTTAATAAAGAACATACAGTTAAATCAATAGATAGCTCTGTAGGGCGTACATTATTCTTTGACTTTGGTGTGTTACATTTCAGAGGAACAGAATGGGGATTAAAGTTTCTAATTTATTCAGCAACAGGTCAAGATTTCTATGCAAGTACTAGACCTGCAACATTAAATGGTGTTGATGGCCTGATTTTTGTTGTTGATTCTCAAATTGAATGTATAGAATACAATAAACGATCTTGGAATGAACTTAAAACTATGTTTGGATCAAATTTTTACAATATTCCCATTGTAATTTCATTAAATAAATGTGACATATTTGAATGTGAAAAGTCTGAAGAAGAAAATGTTTTATCTTACATAGATTATCATAGATTTAAACACATTTCCTTGAAAAAAACAATAGCATTAAATGGAAAAGGAGTAATAGATTCTTTTAATGAATTAATTAATTTTATTTTTCCACAATTAAAGCTCAATTTTGGTATTTATAACTAATTCATTTAATTTTTTTCTTTTTCAACTTTTTGATACATATTTTTAGATATTCTCTTTATATATCCCTGTAAATAGAACTGTTTTAATAAATTTCTAACTTTCCGTACCTCTAATGCGTCAATTCCCAAAATGCTCATTAATTGAAATATTGAAAATTGTTTTGGTAAATTTTCCTTAATATTAGTATATAATCCCGTTTTTCAATCACATCAATATTTTTAATCTATACAAAAAAATGAAGAGAAGTTTTTATATTTTATTTAAACTTCAGAAATTAAATTACTAGGACTTTTGGTTTTTATAATCCTCAAAGTAACTATAACTTATCATTCCTACTTATCGTAGATCATCCTTGTCTAGTTTTTTTCATCGAATATTTATAACCCTAGTTAACTCCTAGTATATTTTAATAAAATTATAAAGGTTTTATTATTAATTAAGAAAAATGGGAAATATTATATAATCTTAAACAATAGAATGCTAATTATTTTTCTAGCTAGATATCACGAAACTCTTTAAAATTATCTCCAACTGGAGCCTCTCCATCACCATATATCTGATATAGACCAGTTCTTCTCGCACATTCTGAAAAGCTTCGGTAAATATTATTTCTTTTCTCATATAAAGCACAAGTCTTATAGATTATTGGATTCCATATATATAATTTATGATCCGGTTCATACCATAATTTTTCATCCTTTAAAACTTGTTTAAAATCTTCTTCTCCAATGACTTCTGTGAGATCTTGTTTATTGAGCATAACTATAAGAGGAATTTCCTTAATTAGTTTACCCCTTGTAACATTCTTCAATTCTTTTAAAGATTCTATATTATCTTCAAAAAAGTGTGTTTGTGAATCCACTGTAAAAATAACTCCGTCGGTTCCTTTAAAAATTTTTTTTCTTAAAGGTGAAAATCTTCTTTGACCAGCAACCGTATATACGTGATAAAAAACTTTTCCTCGACTTTTTTGCTTTGTTGATTGAAAGATACCTCTATCAAAATATAATGTTGATCCGCTTGCCATTGAAATTTTTGTTAGATTTCCAGTAGGTTCAATATCTATTTCATTTTCTTTTGTATATCTATAGAGTGTATCTACTATTGTTGTTTTGCCTGATCCTGCCATTCCCCAATATAAAAGTTTTATATATACTTTATGATCTGCTGTAAATCTCACCATAAGAAATCATACCATAAATATTAAATTCTGAAGTAAAAAAAATCGTTGCTTTGAATGTATTTCATGAATAGCTCTTAATTGATGAAATATCCAAATAGTTTTTATTTAAATATATTAATACGTATTATTATAATTTAGTATTTATAATACCTTTGTGATTTTTTAACTTTTTGTTAAAACTTTAAATTTGAAGGTGTAGCTCATCTTGATTAAAACACGTTACATTTCATTCAAATTCTACAAAAGTTTTTCCTAATCTTATTTTATAATTGCACCATAAAATTATTTCATTATAATTTTCTCCAACATATCCTTCTCTAATAATAAGATTTATAATGTCTGAGTACATTAGATTTCTTTTCCCCTTTATTATGTATTTAAGTTTGTTTATGAGGTTTTCTAGAGTTTTACTATTTCTCACTGAAATTTTCATAATTTTCTCCTTTGTAGTGGGTGTTTGACTCATTTTTTTTCAAGTATTTTTTATATCTAATTTTGTCATTATTAATTCATTTTTTCGATTAAGTTTATTCTCAATTGAGTTTTTTAAATTCCTCCTTTTTTACTTTTAATTTCCCCTCTCTTTGTCCATAGAATTTAATTTCATTATATAGAAAAACTAATTCACTTAGAAATAGATGCAATCTACAAAATGTAATTAAAATGGTTTAAAAATCTGAAACTTAGAGTATTTTTAACAGTGGTTAAAATTAATAAAATTGAAAATAACAATGAAGATAATCAGTACTGTCCTGAATGTGGAGGTAATACAATACAAAATAGTTATGAGAAAATCTGTAAAGACTGTGGGTTAATTATTAATAGATGTTTTAGAGAATCTGCTTTTATTTTCAGTGATTTAAAGAATAAAAATAACTTAAGCAAACAATATGTAGCATTAGGAGAACGTACTGATTTCATTGGAGGACTAGGTTCATTTATTGATTATGAAAATTCTAAATATCTAAAAGATAAAAGTGGAAAACTTCTGCCTCCTTGTGAACAGAAATTATTTAGAAGATTAAAAAAAAATTATGCTCAATTTCTGCGTATTAAAAACCATGAAACAGAATATAGAATTTTTAATATATTAAACAAAATTTCTTTATACCTCAACCTCAGTAAAAATATACGAAATAATGCAGCATATTTCTATAAAAAAATTAATAAATGCGAAAAAAAAGTAATCAATAATATTTCACTAATTGCTTTTTGTATTTTCTTTGCTGCAAGAAAGGAAAATCAAAATGCTCCCATAACTATTAACGAAATCTCTGATGCATTTCAAAATTTCGGACACCGTGTAAATCCAAGATTAATTTTAAGAGATGGAGTAAGATATAAACATCATTTGAATAACGATACTTCACCTCATAAAAGTGAAGATTATCTTATAAGACTTGTAGATGAAGTTATGGAACATAAAGATTTAAAACAAAGATTATTGAATAAAGGAATAAAATGGTCTCTAAGTGAATTCCAAAACAAATTAACAGTGAAATGTCGTGAAGTTTTAAAAAAGTTACCGATATGGCATAGAGGTGGAAGAAATCCCTTCATTTTAACTGGAGCGATTATATATCTTGCAGATAAACTATTAAGTAAAGAATATTCTCAAAAAGCTATTTTAACTCAAAAAATCATATCTGAAGCAACAAACATTGCAGAATATTCAATTAGGGATCATTATGTAAATCTTTTGAAACCTTTTTTTATCTCTCATTGACTAATTTGAATGTTTTGTTTTAAAATTATAACGACTGTAGAAAATTATGTTATTGTAATTTAATTACTTATAAATGTTATTGGAATTGAATTTAGGCCATATTAAATTTTTTAAATTATATAAATTTATTAATATTAGCTTTTTTGAATACTGAAAAAATAAAATGATTTGCTTCTGTAGTGTAGTCCGGTCAATCTAAGATAGTTTTTGAGTTACTATGATTAGGATTAAGCATGCGAGGCTCTCACCCTCGGGACCCGGGTTCGAATCCCGGCAGAAGCATTACCCTGTTTTTTAAGGTGTTTTTTGAATTTTAATAAAAATGAATCATTTTAGAAGTAAATTTGATTAAAATAATTCTCTCTCAGCTTGTATTTTGTTTAAAATATCAAAACAATTAGTTAAAATCTTTATGTATGTTTCTATTAGCTGTAATTGAGTCTCATCTTTTAATTTATCAGTAAGCAATTTTATTTTTTCTATTATTACGTTTTGCAGTGGATTTAACCAGGTTATTTTCTCAGTTCTGTTCAAATTATGTAATTCTTCATTCGAATATGTCTTACTACTTTCAATTCCATTATTTTTATGATTCTGGTCATTTACAATTAGTACTTTTCTGTTACAAGTTGGACAATAAGTATTTCCATTTTTATTTCGAAAAATTGGGTTATTACAAACAGGACAAGCTACATTCAACATTGTACTTCCAGATCTAAGAAGATCCGCCATTTTTTTTATATTATCGTTAATCTTTATCCCTTTCATTTTTTAATTTCTTATAATTTTAAAAAACAAGAAATATTTTTGTATCTTAAATAGTTTATTCTGTTTCCCTAATTTTTAATAGGTTTACTATATATCCAGAGATTCTATTTCTTAGGTGTTTTGAATCTATTTCAAGATATTTATCCAATAATTTCTTATTTGTTTCAAAATCAGTAGTAAATACATCTGGGTATTTATTGATTAATTCCTTTGATACATTTTTAATTAAAATTGTTCTTACTTTTCCCATTTCTACTATATACTTTAAGTGTTTCTTTTTTTGAAATTAAATATTTGATAAAATAAATTTTTTGCGGAATTATCTTGGTTTTTATACTTAAATTTGGATAGATACGCTGTGAAAAAAAAATACCTTATAATAATTCCAATTTTATTGATTATTGATTTTTTTTGTATAATCAATTTCGTGAGTGCTTTTAATTGTAATTTAATTGATTTTAATTCAAATAAAAATGTTTATTATATTGATGAAAAGATTAAGGTAAACGCGTCTTGGGAATTATATTACAATCCTATCAATGAAATGGCATATATTCAAATTCATATTTTAGATTGTTTAGATCAAGTTATTTGGAATTCAACAAAATATAATCATATTGGCTTTTATGAACAAAATTGGACTGTTAATTTTAATGACATTGATTTAGATTTTATAAATGATTCCATTACACTATATATTAAATTTTTTCTTTTTTATTTTCAAATTGATACAACTAATACAATGTTTGCTTACTTAGAAACCATAGAAATTAGGATTTTGAAGAGAAACATAACTAATGAGTTAATTGGATATAAAGACACGATAAAAATGGGAGAAATATTATCATTTATAGCAAGATTTTATGATGGTACTTCAGAAATAGTCCAAGAAGGGTTAAATAATATTTCTGTCCAATTTTTTATATCATTTGATGATTTAATAATCTTTCAACATAATTACACTACTAATACATCAGGTGAAATTCCCATAGTGTTATATTCTCTTACACATTTAAGACGAGGACAAAACCTATTGATATTTTCAATTACAAATAACATGGTATATAATGATTCAATATTTACTTATGAAATTTTTGCCGAAAGAAACGATTTAATTATTGAATTTATAACTTTTAACGATGAATTGAAAAATAATGAGAATTTAGAGCTGAAATTACATTTTTTTTATTATATCAACCAATCTTTCGAATCACTTAGCAATTATACAATGCTTATTAAGATTTTTGATAATAAATCGGTTTATTTTATCAAGGAGTATACAACAGATCAATTTGGATTTATGACTATCTCAATTGCTCAAGAAGAGTTTATTTATAACGAAACAAACCATAATTTTAATATTAGTATCTTTTTTAATGGAACTTTTATGCTCGAAAATAAAACAGTAATTAAAAGTTTTAAATTAATACAGGACATATATCCTGAAATAACTAATTCCTTTCAAGTGAGGTTTTTATCATTTATATCTATACTAGTAATAGTCTTGGTAGTATTTTCCTACTTGATTACTAATAAAAGAAGTAAAAATGGGAAGATGTTAACAGAACTGATTTTTAGATATTGAATTTATAATAAATAATGTTTTTAATTTTTCATGCCGTATAAAAATTAAAAGTTTAACTGTTATGGGTCTTAGAACCGACAAAATTCTAAAATTATTCTTCTATTTAGTATCAGTTCAGTCGAATTTCAATATATTTTCTGATTTACATTTAAGGAACAAACAGATTCTGATATAAGAAAAATAAGTAGAATCCAATGTTAAAAAATTACTACTCTGTACTTTATTATAAACGATTATTTTCTTAAATCACCATAAAGTCCTATTGAATGAATAATTTAACTATGGAGTATTTTGAAGAATTATTAAAGCGCCCATCAGTATTCAAGGATGAAAGTAAACTTGATATAAACTTCATTCCAAGTAAATTACCACACCGAGATAAAGAGATTTCATTATTATCTCAACTTTTCCTTGGATTAATTACTCAACCAAATTCTATATCAAGGAAGATTTTAATAACGGGAAAAACAGGAATTGGAAAAACTGCTACTATAAAGTTGTTTGGGGAGTTACTAGAGAAAGCCTCTAAGAAAAGAGATGTAAATGTAAAGTATATACATGTTAACTGCCGAAAAGAACGAACCAGTTATAAAGTGTTAATTAAACTAATTCAATTAATAGATAAACGATTTCCGAAAAGAGGTTATTCTCCACAAGATTTATTAGATATTTTAATTGAATTTCTTCATCGTCATGATTTACATATATTAATTGCTTTAGATGAATTAAGTTATTTAATAAATAAACATGAAGATCTGATTTATTCATTAACCAGAATTAATGATGATAGCTTAAAGGGAGATCAACGGTTATCGATTATTGGAATTGTTAGAGACATTTCATGTTTAAATAATTTAGATATAAGCACATTGAGTACTCTCCAAAGAAATATAATTAATTTTAAAAGCTATTCGAAAAATCAAATCCTTGATATTTTAAAATACAGAGCTGAAATAAGCTTGAAGAATAACGTTATATCTGATAAATTACTTGAAATGATATCAGAAATTACCAATGGTACTGGTGATATCCGAATGGGATTAAACATTTTGTGGAGATCGTGTAAGATAGCCGAAAGTAAGAATCTGAAATATATAAATGCTGAATGTATTAGGCTGGGAATCCAGGATCTACTTCCATTTTCAACTTTAGATGTATTAGAATATATGAATTCTCAAAAACAAATATTCTTACTTGCAATCATTAAAGCTTTATATAAGAGTAGATCAATTGAAATTTCTTTTAATGAGGCCTTAAAAAGCTATAAGATGATTTGTGAAAATATTGGATTAAATCCCAGATCTCATTCTCAAGTATGGAATTATCTCCAAGAATTTAAGAGAGAAAACATAATAATAGTCGAAGTAATTAGCGAAAAGATAAAAGGTAGACGTGCTTTAATCAGAATCCCTGATTTAAGTTTGTCTAAATTGGAAAAAAGTACAATAGAAATATTAAATTCGAAAGGTTACATAATATGATAGTTAATAGTCTTGAAAATAAGAATTTAATAGAAGATTTATTAGGATCACGGGCAAGAGTCAAAATCCTTAAAGCCTTGGCATTAAATGAAGAATTAACTATCTCTCTGATAATTAGCAAAACTAAGTTAAATTATTCTTGTGTCCTAAGGCATTTAAATTACCTTAAGAAGAAAAATTTAATTCAAGAAAAGAATTTTGGAAGAATAAAAATATTCAGATATAAATTAGAAAATATAAAAGCAAGAAGTTTTAAAAATTTCATGGAAATCTGGGAGGAAGATTTTTAATAATATGAGATCCTTACTCTTTTTAATTATTTTATCCTATTTTACTATTATTTTTTCTATTGTAACATTCTTTGATTTAAAAATTCGTAGAATCTCAAATTCTTTTTTTAAATTTGCGTTTGGAGTTAGTTTTATACTGATAATAGCTGAAAGCCTTCTATATTTTAACAATTATCTATTATTGTTTATATCTTCAAAATTTTTTTTTTAATTTTAACATTTCTAATCTCATTTTTTTTATTTAATATAAAGGTTATTGGTGGAAGTGATGCAAAATTAATAGTCCTTATATTTATTACCCATCCTATTAATTTAATAAACTTAAATTTTGTTAATTCTTTCTTCTTATTTTTTTCAATTTATTATATCTTAATCTATTTAGTAAACTTTATTTTAAATAATTTACTCAAAGTTAATTATTCGTTTGTTATCTTTTTTAACCTAAATTCTGAATTTTCATTGTTTAGAAGATTTTATATAAAAAGTTGTTATAATTTCTTACGGTATTCAAAATTAAAAAGTTTTAAGGAAGAGAGATTTAAACTCAAATCAATTTTATTAATCTTTAATTATAGAAATAAATCAATCAATGTTTTAGTCCAAGTTCGTTTACCACTCATTATAATAATAATCCTTTCATATGTATCTATTTGTCTATTAAATCTAGCATTTTAAAAATAAAATATCAGATTAATTTTAAATTATTGAATTTTTATTAAATTAATGAATTTTAATAATTTTATATTGTGAAAAATTAGAAATGGAGATTGAAAAAACAAGAGAGACATCGTGGAAAATTCAATTAAAAAAAATAAATGAATGTATCGAAATTACTTCTGTTGAGATTAGTGGTGAAGTTCGATTAATAAAATTGGCTCTTATTAATAATGATAATATTGTAAAAGTTGAAATGAAGAAAGAAGAATTTTTTAATTTCCTCTCTTTGATTTCTGCTTTTAAAGATGTTGTCATTGGAGAAGAATCATTTATTATTGATGAAGATCTAGATTTGAATGAGGATAAAAACCTAGAGATTCAAGAAGAAGTTCCAACAATAAATAGTGAATTATTGGAGATACCACCTGATACAGGAGAAAAAAATACGGATAACAGTGATAATGAGGAATTAAATCCCGAAGAATGGGATCCTTGGTGAGAAATTTTATTTATTTTGTTCTTTCTATTCTGTATTCACAGAAATCAAGATTTAAATTCTCCAAAGAACATTGAGTTTCTGAAACATTTACCCTATAAAGAGCAAATTCTCCAATACCGGTCAATATCCCTGTCACAAAATAGCAGAAATATTTGGATTTGTTTTCTAATTCTGAGGAAATGTTATGAAACAGATTTACAATAATTGTATCTTCACTAATTTGTATTGGTACAAAACGACCCCATCCATGATTACTTAATATATTGAAACATTGATTCACTAAATCTTCCAATGATTTTGGTTTTAAATTTTCATCCCAGTTCTGTACTAATGTCCAACCTGCTTTTTTACCAAGCCAAACTAATAAAGATTTTACACCCTCACCATAAATAGACGATAAAATCTCGAGTACTTGAGGGGGAAAAAATACAAATCGATCATCATAAAGATGGTACGTACCCTTGCTATATTTGAGTCCTTTTAATTTTAAATTTCTCATAATTAATATCAGCTTTTTTTCTTTTAAAATATTTTCTAACGATCCTTTAAGGGAAAAAACCTAGACATTACTAAAATTATTGGTATGTTATAAGATATGTATTTCTAAAATTTTATTTTTATTTAAAACTAAATTATGAGTCCTTTAAATAATTTAAGAATCATATCCTCTTAGAAATGCTAGAATTAGGCATTCTTATATTTGAATCATTATTGTTTTTCAGTATATTCATATTTATTTTCGTATATTCTGCAATTTCTGTAGATCTCTTGACAAGTTTGATTTCTCTAACTATTTTTATAATTTTATCACTTGCTTTCTACGTAGTATTAAATGAATTAGAAATATTCATTTATACTAATAATTTTGAAAACATTATATTTTTCAAGTTCCTTTTATTCTATTCAAAACTTATAAATGCATTTATTGGAATATTCTTGGTGCTGGAATCAATTTATTTGTTCTTTTTTTCATAAGATCACTATAAGTTCCTTTAAATCATATTTAATGTGTTAATAAACGACGACATAAAAGTTAGGATAAATATCATATTTGTAATTAAGATAATCAAGAACTTTTTTTGGTAGTTTATAATATTCAAAAAACTATTGGAAGTTATTGATATACTTGAGATATACGCAATAGATAATATAATTATATAGTAAATATTAACCGAGTTATTAAAACCAAATGAATAAGTAGGGAATAATGAATTAATATTTCTTGTCATTAAACTAAAGAAAGGAAACATTCCTAATATCGCCCCGATTAAGATCGGTAAAAGGAATATGAAGAAAAATATTTTAAATTTCTCTCCCTTTAAAATTATTTTTAATTTGTTTTCAAATCTTTGATGTTTATAAACCAAATTTATAATATCAATGATTTTTTCGGATGAATCCTTAGCATTTTCACTTACAAATTTATCCACTGCTTTTAATATAATAAAATAACGCTTAGAGTTTAGTTCTAACTTAAAAAATTGGATCATGTCGTGAAATGAACATTCAAAATTTAAGAGCCGAATTAAATGTTTTTTCAATGATTTATTAAGAATCTGGAATATATTTTTATTCTGGTTATACGATTTTAAAAAAGCTTTCTCTGGTGATATATTGTTTTTTAAATTCATAGCAAAGCTTTTCAAAAATATTAAAAATTCATTTAATTTTTTCTTTTCGATATTAGAATTCTTATCTAGTAGCCCTATTAAATAAGATTTTTTATGAACAAATTTGGAATTTAGAAAATTTAATAAATATAAAAAGAAAGGAACTAGGAAGATTAGAACTATTGGATTTATTATTTGAAATAAAAGCAAAAAGCATAATCCTATTGGAAAGAAAATGCCGATAAAAAAAATAATGCTTATTTTTGATTGGATCTCTTTTAGATATATTTTGAAATTTTGTTCTAATGTATTTTCTTTATGATTCTCAAATTCATCCCTTAATTCAAAATTATTAATTATTAGGTCTTTTAAATATCGATTAAAATCCTTAGAAGGTGTTATCACCTTTAATAATTCATTTTCAGGTAAATTTCCCTCATGTATCTTTTTAAAAATATTATTAAAATCACCTGAAATTGGAATTTTATAATCTTTTATTAATTTTATGAAACTTATACAAGAATCAGAATTAAAGTTCAATGTTTTTTGAATTAAGGAAAAATCTATTTTGATCAGATATAATATTGCATTAATTTCTGATTCATCTTTTTTAATTTTATGATAGAGAATTAAGTTGAATCTATACGAGAGAATTAAGGATATTATCAGTGAGTAAAAAACGATAATTAAAAAATTAATGTCAAATAAAATTAATGAGAGGAAGGTGATAACACTGAATGTTGATAAAAAAACTATAAAACTAGCCCTATAAATATTATCTTGACCAATATTATATACTTTTCTATAAAAATAGCTGTATCTTTCATTTAATTCCTGAAATTTCAATCTAGGGATATTATGATTCTTAAACTTATTACAAAAAGTAATATATTTTCCGAGACTTTTCATTTAATTCCTTTTAGTAGTATAATTTAATAATATCAACTTCAATCAACATGTCGATGCAAGAAATATTTAAAAGATATGTTTGAGGCAGAATATTGTGAAAAATTTTTGTTATAAAAGTATATTTGTATTCTATAATTTTGTAACACAATTTTCCTTCAACACTGAACTCAAATTTAGCAATTTGATCATAAAAAGTGATGTTCAGACTATCCGGATATTCAATTTTTTTTAAATAGATTTCATCTCTGTTTTGTACTATATACTCAATACCTTGGTTAATTTCATCAATAGTAATCATATAAAATTCTAATTTACTCCTTTCAGAAAAATTAAATTCAGTTAATCTTCCAATAAATGGAATTAATATTGAAGAAAAAATTGTAAGAGTAAAGATTCCAAACCCAATTAACAAAATTTTTTCTATTAGGTTTGTCATATAATTGACTTAAAATTTAAAGATTTAAACTTCGAGTCTTTTTCCAATCACTCCAAAAATGCTTTAGTTGGTCAATAGATCTTAAGGAATAATATGAAATTTTATGAAAAAGATCAACTAATTCAAGATTACTTAATTTTTTATATTTCAACAAGTATTCAAATATTTCATTGAAAGTTTCAATTAATAATAAGAATTTTCCTTTTGGTAGGTTTTCATATTTTGCCAAATCCGAAATCACACTTGATTCATATAATGATTTTGTTAATAGCCAATTGGAAATTTCTGGATTATATTCAAAAATAGATTTGTACAACTTATTTTTAATACTAGGGGATCTGCAGATTTCAAACACTCCAACAATTCTTCTTTCATTCAATTCTTTTTTCATAAGGACTATCAAATCCAGATCACCCAAACATGATCTATTTATTTTAAAATGAAAGAGAAACCGATTCATAAGTGAGTCAAGGTCTCTTGAGTGAATTGTTTGAAAACCTCTTAAACCCGCAGCAAGACAATGAAACATTGCTTCAGCTTCATCTTTTTTTAAAATTTCACCAAGGTAGATAATATCTGGTGTTCTGTGTAAAAGAGTTTTGATTTGATTACTTTTTGAATGACTATGTAATATCAACTCCTCTATATTGTCTACTCTATATTTTAATTGGTGTTTACCAAATTCAAATTGGTTTAATGATTCTGTAATACTTTCGACATATATTTTTCTAAATTCTTTGGGTGTTAACATGTCTAATGCGTTAATTAAAGTTGTTTTTCCTGTATCTGTTTCACCGGTAACAGTTATGTTTTTTCTTCTAAGTATATTAAAATAAAGAAATGATGCAATTAAAGGATCTATCGTTCTATTTTTTAGTAAGTCTTGTATTGTTAGGATGTTTTTATTTAATTTCCTTATATCTAAAGCAAAATTGTTTATTTGAATGGGCTCTACATCGATTGAAAATCTACAATAGAAATATTTATTCTTAATAACAAATTTTATGCTTGGATTCAAAAAATCGAGTCTCTGACCGCTATATAACCTAATAAAAGTTTTGATTCGATCAATTTCATTTGAATTAAGTCTTATTTTCGTTCGACATCTGCCATAAGTTTGATGATTAATGTAGATTTCGTCTTTTGGAGAATCTAAGAATATTTCTTCTATATTATCATCAATTAATAGAGGAAATAGTTTCTCAAATTTTATTTTTTTTAAAGCAGATATGAGACTTAACTGTTTTTTTTCTAGTGTTGAAAGATTGTATTTTAAATTTAGTATTCTTATTGCTTCCCTATTATATATCTTTATTAAGTTTTCAAGAGTAATAAGTTGATCAAATTCAGCAATTTCTAAATTTTGATAAATATCTTGAATAATATATTCGAAATAATCCTGTCGCAGTTCTCCCTTGTAGAAAAACTTCACTTTGTAGTTCTTTTCAATTTCACTTGAATTTTTAAAAATATCAATTTTGAGAATATCATATTTACCAGTATTATATGAGGCTAATAATTTTCTTTCGCTACTTTTATTTCCAATATGAACGTCTTTGACAGATTCAATTAAGAGTGGAGTATCTATAAAAAGATTTTCATAAAAGTCATGAACATTTG
>JBHLRA010000014.1:15879-29167 GCA_048883045.1 Candidatus Thorarchaeota archaeon
TTTTCTTTTTGGGAGCAATTATGACAATTTATAATTAAACTGGAATCTTTATTCCCATGTAAGTTATCTTCTTCTTTAAAATAAACAAGATCTTTTACAACCATTTAAACTTATTTTATAAAGAATAATTTAAATGACTCACTTTTATATCTAAGGAAAAAGCGGTAAATGATATTTTAAATGAAAAAATTTATTTATTTTAAAAAATTCATTTCCAAAAGATAAAGTGATAAATTATGGCTCATCGCAAGAAACACGCCCCTAGACATGGGTCACTCGCATTCCTTCCCAGAAAGAGAGCAACACAAATTAAAGGCCGAGTACGAAATTGGTTAGATAGCTCGGATGAGATAAATTTTCTGGGTTTTGCTGGATTTAAAGCAGGAATGACTCATATAACCTACATAGAGGATCAAAAAAATAGTCCATATTATGGAAAAGAATTAATGAAGCCAGTAACTGTTATTGAAGTTCCACCCTTAATTCTAATAGGGATTAGAGTCTACAATGAAGATGATTATGGTAAGTATATTGTTGGAGAACTTTATACTACTGAATTCAACAATTACATATCAAGAAAAATTAACCTCCCCAAATTAGAAAATTATAATCCTAAATTGGTTAAAAAAGATATTTTAAAATCCATAAATGAATCAAGTGAAGTTAGGGGTATTTTTCAAACACAGCCGTATCATACTCCTTTACCTAGAAAAAAACCAGATATTATTGAAATTAGAGTTAATTCAATGCAAAAACCTAAAGAAGAATTCAATTTCGCATTTAAAAATCTTGGCAAGGAAATTAGAGTACGTGATGTTTTAGCTGAAGGAGAACTAATAGATGTGATTGGGGTAACAAAAGGAAAGGGATTTCAAGGTCCCGTTAAAAGATTTGGAGTAAAAATTTTAACTCGAAAAAACAATAAGATAAGAAGAGCTGTTGCATGTATCGGTCCTTGGCATCCTGCAAGGGTTCTTTATACAGTTCCACGCGCAGGTCAATTAGGATTTCACCAAAGGACTGAATACCATAAAAGAATCATGGTAATTGGTGAAAATGAGGAGGAAATTAATCCAAAAGGAGGCTTTATTAGATATGGGAAAATTCAAGGTGATTATATATTAGTTTTAGGTTCTATCCCTGGTCCTAAAAAGAGATTAATTAGAATAAGAAAGACTATAAGACCATCAAAATCATTTGTCATTAATACTCCTGAAATTACATTTATTAGTCGAGAGAGTCAACAAAGAAGATAATTGTTATAAATTCTGGTGATAATATGGAAAAAGTGAATGTTTATAGTTTGGATGGAAAGAAAAAAGGACTTATTGATAAGCCAAAAATATTCGAAATAAAGCCTAGAATTGATCTTATTCAAGCAGTAAGTACTAACTCTCAAAGTAGAAATAAACAAATTCAAGGGAGAGACAAAAGAGCTGGATTAAAAAATACTGCCGAAGGTTGGGGAACCGGACATGGAATGTCGCGAACCCCCAGATTAAAGGGGAGCGGTTATAATACAGCTAGACAAGCAGGGCGGGTACCTTTTGCTAAGGGAGGAAGACGAACACATCCAATTAAAACTGAAAAAAATTTTAGGAAAAAGATAAATAAGCGCTTAAATAAACAATCTATAATCTCTGCAATTGCTGCATCTACGGATAAATCTTGGATTCAAAAAGGTGGGTTCATTTTAGAAGATCTCCCAGAAATCCCTTTGGTTGTTGATGATAAAATCCAAACAATAAAAAAAACCGCAAGAATTTACTCAATTTTATGCAATTTGGGGTTAGAAGCAGAGTTAATTAAAATTAAGAAGAATAAGAAGATTAGAGCCGGAAAAGGGAAATCAAGAGGTCGAAAATATAAAAAAAAGAAAGGGGTATTAATCGTAATAAAAGATGATTTTGGTATTATTAAAGCTTCAAGAAATATCCCTGGAACAGACGTTGTTAAAGTTGAAAATTTATCCATAAAAACTTTAGTACCAGGAGGAACATCAGGAAGATTGATACTTTGGACTCAATCTGCCTTTAATGAATTGAATAATTATGAGGTGTTGATTTAAATGGAAGTTTTCTATAAAATTATTAAAAGACCATTAATTACAGAAAAAACATTTGATTTAATAGAAAGAGAGAACAAGTTGGTATTTATAGTAAAAAGACAAGCAAATAAAAATCAAATTAAGATAGCTATTGAAAAATTGCATAACGTAAAAGTTATAAAAGTCAATACTATAATTACGCCAAAAGGGGAAAAAAAAGCATTCGTAAAACTACATCCAGAATACTCAGCTCAAGATATTGCCATTGATTTAGGCATTTTTTAATTATAAGTTTCTTTTAAATTCTTGATAATTAAAGTTTTGAATATCCTGCGGATGAACAATTTTAATATTTTCTATCAATTTAATTTTATTAGCTTCAATTAGTTTCTTATGTCCCGATTCTTTTACTATTAAAATAAAAATTATATATTTTGGATAATACTTTTTTAGAATTCTTATAATATATTTAGAATCTAAATTATCTAAAATTATGAATAAATATTTTTGTTCAATAAATATTAGGTTCTTACCTAATCTAATATATTCAATTTTATTTTTTTGTAAATTCTGTTCAATTTCCTCATTTATTATCGAGAAATCTAAAATATTTGGAGAAGCTTTAGGAAAGAAATGATTAAAACACCCATTTAAAATATAAAAGTTATTAGAAATTTCTAATCTCCATAAATAGTTAGAAATTGCACCAATTTTAATTGGTCGTTTTTCAATTAGATTCATTTGAAAGAAATTATTAATCCTTTTTTCTATATTGGAGAATCCATCAGAACTTTTCCTATTTTCTACGAAATAAGGATAAACTTTAATCTCATCATTATTATTTATTTTAAAATTAAAAATTAATACTCCTTCGCTTTCAAGGTTTTTAATTAAATTTAAGAAGTTAATTATAAATGATTCTTTTTTCTCTATGACATCTAAATTAAGAAGGAAAAAATTAAGAAGCTTTGTATTATTTTCATCAGAGATTTTTAGAGATTCAGAAATCTTAGTAATAGTCGTATTGGAACTTTTATCTAGGGAGATTATTGATAAAAAATTCTCTTCTAAGTTCTTTTCTTTTTGAAATTTAGCTAAAATTTGAGCTTCTATAATTTTTTGTTGGACAAAATTAAATGATTTGACAATTCTTTCTTTGGTATTATCTTCAAAGTTCAGAAATAATAGGTTTCCATTATTTTCGGGAGCAGCTATTTGTATAGCATAATATTGAATAAATTTATTTTTTAATAAGTCCTTTAAGAGGGTTTCTAATTTATTGAACTCGATGTAGTCAAGTATAGCGAAAGCAATGATTTTGTCATTCTTTCTTAAACCTTTATAATAGATAAGGTGATTTTCAATAAGATAGTTGAATAGTTTATATTTACCCTTTTTAACCATATCATATATAATTTTAACAGGAGTTATAAAAACTGAAATTTTTTATTATTCTTTTCAAGCCCTAGAAACTAATTGAACATTTTATTGTATTAATTTGTTATAATCTGCATCCTAATAATCTTGCCTGTCAAAGCTAAAACAAAACTTAAAAATCACTTTAATTTTATAATAAATTAATTTCAATTTTTGGTGAACGATCTGCTAAATTCTATTAAAAAATTCTTATTCCGTTTAAAACCAGAAGTTATAATTCAAGCACCATCAAGAATTAATTTAATAAATCCTTTAGATGCTGTCGAAGGAGATTATTGGATGCCATCTGTAGCCATTAATGGAGTAAAAAATCCACTTTCAGCATTCTTTTATATAAAAAATATTACTTCTGAGAGTAGATTAAAAATTTATGAAGTAAAAGAGGAATTATCAGATTTCTCTTTTGAAATAATTAAGGATGAAAAACTTCTAAAGAATAAAGAGGAGATGCAGAAACATTTCAAAGGACCAGACAAATTAATTTATGCTAGTATAGTTAGGTTCATTAAAATGAGTTCATATTTTGAGAAAAGGTTTCTAACGTCTAATATTGAAATTGGATTAATAACTACAATCCCATTACAAAGTGGTTTAGGTGGAAGTGCTGCTGTAATAATATCTATTCTTTATGGTTTTTCGATTTATTTCAATATTCTTAATAATTTAACCTATGTGAAGATAAATGAATTTCCAATCAATAAAGATATTATAGCTGAAATGGCCACTAAGATTGAAGATGAAGATTTAAAAATAACTGCAGGTTATGCTGACCGATATGTAATAAGTAGGGGAGGATTAAGTTTTTGTTCTTATTATGGTAAGCTCTATCATAAAAAAATATCCGAAGAACCTTTAGCTACCTATGATAGAATCGATAATGTATATGATATCAATGACATTCCTATAATAGTTTGTTATTCAGGAGTACTTCATGAGAGTGGAGATGTTCACGAGAGATTAAGAAAAATCTATTTAAAAAATGATCCGGATATAATAAAAAATTATAACGAATTAGCAATAATAGCATGGAAATCTAGATTTGCTATAATGTGCCGCAATTGGAAATCATTAGCAAAATATTTTAAAGAAAACACGAGAATTATGAACATAGTCATGAAGCAAGCGGGTTTTAAATATGGGATTGGTTTAGCAAATAACATTTTAATTAATATAATTGAAGAACATCATGATGTTTATGCTGCTAAATTAACTGGCGCAGGTGGTGGAGGTTCTGTATTTGCCTTAGTCAACCCAAATAAAATTGAGTCCGTTTTACATTATTGGAAGGAAAAATTGAATGAACTTATCATTAATAAAGAAAAATTTTTATCAAAATTTCCTTCATATCCTTTAGAAATAACAAATGAATTAAAGAACGCTCAATTTTTCAGAATAAAGATTGATAAAAATGGAGTGAAAAAGTTATAATCAACTGATAATTATATTTATAAAAGCAATTGAGGATTTACCATGAGTAAATTCGAAAGATATAAAAAAAAAACTGAGACTTATATTTATCCTCATAAGCATTGTAAAAAATGTGGAGAGATGATTGAAGAGTCTTTTTCTTATTGTTCACAATGTTATCAAACTTTAAAAGAAAAGAAAAAAAGAAAGCTATTTAAGAGGAAAAAGAAAGAATCTTAACTACAAGCCTCGATTTAATATTTCGTACTGTTTTGAAAAGTTAGAGAGCTAATCTTTTTAATAACCAATCTCTATCTAGTAATGATAAAAAAGGGCCTAAACGTGGACCGCTATTTTTACCTAAAATGATTTGATATATGGCTCTGAATAAATTTTTTGGAGAGATATCTAATTCATTTTTAGCCATGGTAAAAATCCTATTTTGTATAGAATCTGCATCTAAACTTTCAGTTTCTTTTATATATTCTTTTAATAATTGTATTCCTTTAAGTTGATTCTCTTCCAACCCATTTTTTATACTATCATTAATCTTTTCAGGAATGGTGAATATTTCAACCTTTCTCTTAATCTCATTTATAGTTTTAGTATTTTTTTCACCTTCTAATACGATTTTAACCTCTTCAATCCATTTCTTTGTTTGAATAAGCAACTTTTCAAATTCCTGTTTTGATAATTTTTTCTCAAAATTATGGGTCTCCATATAAACTTCTGCTTTCTCATAAAGTTTATCTAAACTCAAGATATTTTGAATTTGTGCAAAAAATGTTAGAAGTTTTAACGGTATCTTTCTCATTTTCGTTGGAGGGACATCATGTATTTGAGTTAAGGGGAATATGTAGCTCACAAATTTACTTTCTTCGGGAATTTCTGGTTCTTCTAATTCATAATAAATATTTTCTATTCGCTCATAATAATCATAATATTGTGGTAATTCTTCAATCCTAAAAGTAATGTGTTTTGTTGGTGTAGTTCTCAAAATTATAGTTCTATAAATCCTTGGATCTGCCATCTCTAGATATTTTTTTGGTGTGAATACATAACCTTTAGAAGTTCCCATATCTCTATCACCTAATCTTAACCATTCATAAGGAACTTTAACAGGGCCCATATAAGCATATAATTCTTGGCATAGTGCTATTCCCGTATCATATGCACCTCCCTTGACACTATGGTCTTTACCTGCAGGCTCACAATTGGTTGTGTATAAGGCCCATTTTGCGGGCCAATCAACGCGCCAATTTAATTTCAGTCTACCACTCCAAATAGATATTATTCCATTGTGCCCACATGCTTCACATTTATATGAGACCGTTTTATCCTCTGGAAAATAATTCTTTACTCTATTTGGATTAATCGAACCTTGACTATCTCTATGCTGAATTCTATCGCAATTTTCACAGATTACCATTACAGGCATCCAAGTTTTCTGCATTTCAATGAATTCTTCTTTATCCTCTTCTTTTAAGGTGGGAAGTATATATTTTTTCAATATTTCCTTAATTTTTCCTGTATTTTCTAGGGCTATTTTAATCATTTCTTGCATTTTTTTTGTCTTGTACAGCTCATGAGCCCATACAATTTTTATTTTAATTCCAAAATGAGGAAATACATCAATTAATTCATTACCAAAATGATGAGCATAACTTTCACAATTACAATCCACATAAGGACATGGAATCATAGCAAAAGGTTTTCCAATGTGTTTCTTTTGAAAATCTTTTGGAATATATCCTGGAAATCGTTTCGCTGCATCTAGACTATCAAAAAATAATAAATTATTAACTTTTTTACCGTCTTTTTCAAAAATTCTTCTTAAAGCATCACAAATTATTATTTCTCGTAAAATTCCTAAATGAATGTGTCCTGAGGGTGTTTTTCCAGTAGAAAGTGTTATATCTTTTGGTTTTCGTGAATAAATTTCTTCAACAATTTCTTCTATCCAATGAACTGGAAAATCTTCAATCAATTTTACTTCACTTTAGAGCCTATACTTTAATGAAGTAATATTATGTATTACAAAAATTTTTCTTTTATGGATAATGTATATTTCACGTAAGCAAATTATATTTGTCATTTTTCCTTTAAAATTGTAGTGAGTTAATTAATGAGAATTGCTGTTTTAAATAAGGATTTTTGTAAACCAGATAAATGTAGCCCTTTTGGGGAAAAACCTTGTATTAAATATTGTCCTAGAGTAAGAACTGGAGATGAAACAATAGTTTTAAGCCCTGATGGAAAAAGCGTGATAATAACAGAAAGTCTCTGTTCTGGGGAAGGAATTTGCATTAAAAAATGTCCTTTTAATGCAATACATATAGTTAATTTACCAGATCCTCTAGAAAATCAAATAACTTATCGATATGGTAAGGATCAGTTTTCCTTATTTCGAATGGCAATCCCTAAAAAAGGAAAAGTACTTGGTCTTATAGGGCAAAATGGAATTGGAAAGAGTACATTGTTAAAATTACTTTCTAATGAATTGAGGATAAATTTTGGTCGATTTGGAGAAGAATCTCCTGATTGGAAGGAAATTATTGAATATTTCAAAGGTTCTGAATTACATCAGTATTTTATTGATATACAAGAAGAAAATACAAGGATTGTTCACAAACCTCAAAATATTACAGTGATCCCTAAGTTTGTTTCTGGAAAAGTAATCGATCTTCTGAAAAAAAATGATGTAGGAGAACAACTCGATCAGATTTCTGGGGATTTAAATCTCACAGAAATCTTAGATAGAGAAATATCAGTATTGTCTGGGGGAGAATTACAAAGAGTGGCAATTGCAGCGGCTTATCTTAAAGATGGGGATATATATTTATTTGATGAACCAAGTTCATATTTGGATGTTAGTGAAAGGATTAATATGGCAAAATTAATCCGAACATTATCAGATAAAAACAAGACGATAATTGTTGTTGAACATGATTTAGCTATTCTTGACTACCTAAGTGATTATGTTTCAATTTTATATGGGATTCCTGGTGTCTATGGAATTGTGTCGCATCCTCAAGGTGTTCGAGTCGGTATAAACATATATTTGAATGGATATATTAAGGATGAAAACATGAGGTTCAGAGAAGAGGCTATTTTATTTCACGAGCGTCCACCCCAAGAATCACTATTTGATTCTGGAGATATTGTCTTTACTTATGATGACATTGAAACTTCACTAGGTAACTTTCACTTAAGTGCTTCTGGAAGTGAAATTCATGCCGGTGAGATTATTGGAATATTAGGACCAAACGGGATTGGGAAAACAACGTTTATAAATGTAATAGCAGAGAGTATTAATTTAGATAATAAAGAATTAGAAGAAGGAATTGAAGTAGATAATTCTAGATTAAAAGTAGTAATAAAACCACAATATATAAAAATGGAAGAGGAGGGTTCGGTAGTAGACCTAATAACACAAATTAAATTAGCTCCCCATTTGAGTCAGTCCTATAAAAAGAGACTAATAAATAATTTAAATTTGGAAAATATTAGAGACAGAAGTTTTCCTGAGTTAAGTGGTGGTGAATTACAAAGAGTAGCTATCGCGAAGTGTCTATCAACAGAAGCTGATATATATTTATTAGATGAACCTTCAGCATTTTTAGATGTTGAAATGAGATTACAGGTTGCTCAAACTCTTCGAAAATCTATAGAAGAATTAAAAAAATCTGGTTTTGTTGTCGAACATGATATAATTACTCAAGATTTTATTGCAGATTCTATCTTGGTATTTGAAGGGACTCCTGGTTTAGAAGGGAAAGCAGTACCTCCACAAAATTTGAGGGATGGATTTAATAATTTCTTAAAAATAATGGGAATAACATTTAGGAGAGATCCTACCACGAAGAGACCTCGTGTTAATAAATTAGGAAGTAACAAAGATCTATACCAGAAACGAATAAATGAGTATTATTATGTTCCTAAATAAGAAAGAACCTGAAATTGATTTAACTGATATTTTACTAATTTAATTATTTTATATACTCCTTAATTTCCATTGGAGAATTTTTTATCAATGATTTTACCAAACGAATAGTTATTTAATTTTTAATAACATTATTTAAATATAATTTAGAAATAATTAACTGGGCCCTATTCTAAAAGATATATCATAATTTTTTTAATTCCTATACTAAAATAAATTTTGCAGTGGAAATTGAGGAGTGTATATTAATACTAATAACATGTTATCAATTTTTTTATTCTAAAATTATGAAAAATAAAGAAAAAAAATAATTAATCCTTAAATTTCCAAAAAACTAGTGGGCGTCCTCTTTTTCCATCATTTCGAGAAAATTTTTCAATCAATTTTCTTTTTTGAAGTTTTACTAAGTTATCATATATAGTAGTTCTTGGAGTTTCAAGTTTTTTAACTAGTTCTCTTCTCGTTAATGGTCCCACATTCTTTAGGGTCTTAATCAAATTAGACTGAATAGGTGATAAAAATTCTTTCGGTTCAGTATAATTTTCTATTACAATTTTATCTGCCATAATTAATTCCTCCACATCTAAAATAGAAAGAAATACGACAATTTTGCGACTTTTTAAATTTTAAAGTTAAAATTTTTATTCTTATGATCTAATTAATTCCAAGTGATATATAAATGATGCTTATTTATGCATTATTATCATCAACAAGCATAAAATATAAATACAAAAATTTTTTCTTTCATCTTGTAAAATTACAAATATTTGGCAAAAAATGACAGAAACTACGAGAACAACGGTTACTCTAAATAAAAGCTATATGAAATTAATTCAAGAATTAGTAGATGTTTTTGGAGCTACTAAAGCACAAGTGATTAGTAACATAGTAGAATACTTCTTTAATGATAGCAGAAATGACCCTCTTCTAAAAAAATTAAGAGCTAGAAAGAGAAAAGATAAACCTCCTGATAAAAGTGATCTTGATAATAAGATTAAGAAATATTTGAAAATGTCAGATAAAATACCCTTTGAAATTTTTCTAGAACATTTAAACTTAGATTCTGAATATGTAATAAATCATTTAGATGAATGGGGAGAAAAATACGAATTTATGTTGATTGATAACAAAATAATTAAGAATAAGTAGTATCAGTATTCATTTTTATAAAAATTATCAATCTGTCATTTAAATAAATCGAAGAAATCATTTGATAATCCTACAGTCCAATCTAACATTGAAGTGACTACCCCTATAATAATAAAAAACACAAATAATGCAAAACCAACTAGCAGAGCATATTCAATAAGATTTCCACCATACTCATCAGAAAAAAATTCCTTAATTTTTAACCGGAATTTTCTTATAAGACTTTTTAGTTTCATTACTATATTTAATTATTAAATATATTTTTAAACTAAACTAATTCTAAATCGTATTTGATATGAAAATAATTTACTTAAGATTTTAGAATTTTATATACTTCATCAAGCTCCTCTTCAGATGCTTGAGCTCTCGATATATGAATTTGAATTAATTCATCTTTATAATTTCTAGGAATAATATGAACATGAAAATGGCTAATTACTTGACCTGCGGCAGTAAAATTATTTTGAAGTATATTATATCCCTCAATTTTAAGTTTTTTATGAATTGTGGTTGCTAATCTCTTCACTTCCTTATATAATTCAGTAAGCTCATATTCTGATATATCTTCTAAATTAGAATAATGATTTTTTGGGATTACTATAGTATGTCCCTTAGAAATAGGAGAAGTATCTAAAAATGCAAGAACTAAATCACTCTCAAATATTATTTTTGAAGGAATTTCTTTATCAGCTATTTTACAAAAAATACAATCTTTTTCTTTCATATTCTTTCAACTTTTTATAGTTTTAAGAAATTTTCAAGTTAATATATATATTCTAATTCAAAATTAAAAAATCTTTACTCAGTTTTATCATATTAAAATGTGGTAATTTTACATAATAGTGCTCATCAGAGTAATTGAAATGCTGCTTCAAGAAATAAAAACAATTTTGACACAAAAACTATCTCCTAAAGCATTTAGAATAAATTCAGAATTATATGGTTTACATTACGACAAGGGTAAAAATAATAAAGTAATAAAAAAGGTAATGTTAACAATAGATTTAAGCTTAGAAGCAATACATTATGCTTTAAAACAGAGAGTTAATTTAATCATTACTAATCATAGTTTGATAGAAAAGCCTATTTCAAAATTTAGACAAAATGTAATAAATAAATTATCGTTACTCTCTAAATATCCTATCTCAGTATTTGTGCTAAATTCTTCTTTTATTGGAGCAGAGGGGGGTGTTTCAGACACCCTGGTAAATGCTCTTTATTTAAAACTAGAAGATACATTTGAAATTAAGAATAAAGAGGGAATAAAAATCCCTATTGGAAGGATCTGTTCACCAATAAATTATCCAAATAAGAACCAGCCCTTCACATTAGAAGACTTAATACAACGGATAAAGTCAAATTTGAATTTAAAATGTGTTTCATTTGTGGGAAATCTCAAAAATACAGTAAGAAAAATATGTGTTATTGGAGGACATATATCGAATGCAAAATGTATTAATAAAGTTATGAATAAGGGATGTGATTGTTACATATCAGAAAAGATAAATTATTTCGATGCTGTTTTTGCAAGAGACATAGGGCTAAGTTTAATAGAAACCTCCCATTATTGGAATGAAATCCTCGCCACAAAGAAACTATGCAATATCTTGAGCTTAGAGTTCCCTCAAGTTGAATTTATGTTATTTGAATCTAAGAATCCATTTAATACATACCTTTAGCTTGATTAATAAAAGTTTAAATTTCTTAAGTTATAATTTGAATTTAAAAAACAATAATTTTACATCTAAATTAGTTACATTTTTTAAGTGAGAATTTTATGCCAATAATGGAGTATAAAGGCAAAAAACCTAACATAAGCCCAAATAGTTATGTTTCACCAATGGCGACTTTAATTGGAGATATTCAAGTCAATGATAATGCAATTATCTGGCCAGGATCAATAATAAGGGCTGAGAATTCCCCAATTAATATTGGAGAATATTCTACAATATTTGATGGAGTTATAATGTTTACTCGTTCACAAAAGAGTTCAATAAATATCGGAAGATATTGTATTATAGAATCAGGAGTGACCATTCTAGGGTGTTTTATTGAAGATTATGTTCAAATAAAAGAAGGATCTTTAATCTATGAAGAAGCTTCAATTGGAGAAGGGGTAATAATTCTAAATCAAAGTGAAGTTCCACCAGGATTAACAATTCCTGCACGAGCGGTGATGAGAGGAGTACCAGTTGAACCGGTAAGAGAACAAACACGTAATGATGTCCTCAAACAGAAAGATAAAGCAGAAAATTATTCTCAATTATTCATTAAAATCAAAAATCAATTACCTAATGCCCAAAGTTATTTATTGACTTTACCGGATTTTGTTAAATTACTATTAAAAGAAGAAAAATAAAAAAAAAGTTAAATTATTACTTATACCATAATATTAAGCATTTTTACTAGTTCTTTATATCTTGAACGAAGTGTAACTTCAGTTACACCAACTAAATTTGCAATGTCTTTCTGTGAAATCTTCTTATCTTTCTTTTTACATACTAGATATAAAGCACCAGCACATAGGCCTTTAGGATCTTTACCACTTGTAGAATATTTTGAGGTAAAATCTTGTAAAATCTTTATTGTTGCATTTTCAGCGTCTACGTCCAAATCTAACTCTGCAATAAATCTTGGAATAAGAGAGACGGGATCTGTTGAAGGAGCTTTTAAATTCAATTCTCTTATTAAAGTTCTGTAACATCTTCTTACATTTTTTGCACTAATTGATGTCTCATCTAAAATTTCTTGTAAAGTTCGTGGTATTTTTCGTTCTCTACAAGCAAAATATAGACATGCTGCAACCATCCCATTAATAGATCTACCACGTAGTAATTTCTTCTTGAATGCTTCAATATATAACCTTATTGCTGCTTTTTTAACATGGTTCGGTAAATTAAGATTGCTACCAATCCTTTTTAATTCAGTAGTAGCAATTAACATATTTCTCTTATCCCATGTCATCCGGGAATTCCATTTCGCAGCTCTTTTCAAATCAGGGCTTTTAATATTTGCTTTATCTATTATAGTACTAAGGCCCATATCAGGCAATAGAATTGATATTGGAGAGCCTGTTCGTTCTCGAGATTCCTTTTCCTGTTTGGTGAAGGCTCTTTTTCCACTATGGGAAATATCAACTATACGTTCACTTATAACTAAACCACACTGTCCACATACAGTCTCTCCTTTCTCGTGAAGTAAAATAATTTTTCCTTCACATTCAGGACATAAATTTGAAAAATTACTTAAATCTGATTCCACTTCCATAATAATAACCCATTATAATTTTTAAAATAAGTTATATA